>NZ_SMKP01000090.1:0-39451 GCF_004349015.1 Nonomuraea diastatica | reverse complement strand
GAGACCGACGACCTCCCCGCCCTGCACACTTTCACCCGCGGCGTCCGCCGTGACCAAGACGCCGTCACCAACGGGCTGACCCTGCCCCACAGCAGCGGCGCCGTCGAGGGCAATGTCTGCCGCGTCAAGGCCCTCAAGCGTCAGATGTTCGGCCGCGCGAACCTCGACCTACTCCGCAAACGGATTCTGCTGGCATAGCTCACTCACCGTGACCACATCACGATCTTTGTGCCAGAGCCACTTTTGCACGGCCACGGACACGCCTCGACGCCTGGCAACAGGACCACCGACCCGAGCGGACCCGTGTTACTCACCTATGTCGACTTCTCCAGGCCCACCCCATATGAAAGATCGGCAACAGGGTCCTTCAGCCGTGGGGAGGAAGTCAAGAGCGTCTACATGCAGGGCTGACCTGGCAGAACGTCCGCGACCTGACCCGTCCTCACAGGGCTGACCGCCTTCCACGCAAAGGCCCGTCCCACAGGGACGGGCCTTTGCTTTGCCGCGGAGTTACCGCTGTTCTGGCTTCACTGGTTGAGAAGCACTCCTAATGACCGGAGCATTGTCGGCCCCTCGTTACCTTCTTAACGTAATAGACAGTAACGAGCTGAAAGGAAGCCGAGTATGCGATTCGATGACATCTGGATCGCCGGCACCGGCGGAGCGCTGGGCGATCTGGTGCCGGTCGAGAGAGCCATCGAGGATGGCTCGTACGACCCCGAGGTCGCCGAGAGCACGGGCGTCGTCTCGATCTCCCAGTCGACCGTCGCGCCCCCTGAAATGGCCGTGACCGCCGGGCGGCAGGCGATCAAGGAAGCCGCCGAGTGCGGCGCCGAGGTCGGCCCGGACACCTACTACCTGCACAGCCACAGCCACTTCCAGGGGCTGGACATGTGGCCGGCGGCGTGCTGGATCGGCAGGGAGCTGATCGGCACCAAGCTCCAGGGCATGCCCGTGGCCGTCTCGGCGGCCTCCAACGGTTCGCTCGCCAGCCTGGAGATCGCCGCAGGGGCTCTGGTCGCCCGGCCCGAACTGCCCAACGCGCTCATCACGATCGCCGACCGGTTCGCGCCGCCCACCGACCGCTGGTATCTCTCGCCGGGCATGGTCTTCGGCGACGGCGGCGCCGCGGCGGTGGTCACCAGGGGCGGCGGCAAGCTGCGCCTGCTGTCCCTGGTGTCCGAGACCGACACCTCCCTGGAAGGGTTGTCGCGCGGCGACGAGCCGTTCGGCACGTTCCCGCAGATCCAGCCGGACATGCGCAAGCGCACCCGTGAGTTCCTGGCCTCCGGCGAGGTGTCGCTGCGCGAGGTCCGCACCCGGTCAGCGGACGGTGTCCGCAACGTCGTCACCCGGGCGCTCGACGAGGCCGGGGTCGCCATGTCCGGTGTCGACTGGTACGCCACCCCCTTCGTCGGGCGGGCCCTGTACCGCGACAGCTTCGTCCGCCCCTTGGCGGAAACGCCCAGGAACACCCTCGCGGGCCTCGGCCTGACGATCGGTCACCTGGGCCCGGCCGACCAGCTGTACGGGCTGAGCTACCTGCTCAAGGAGGAACTGCTCCAGCCGGGCTCCAGGGTCCTCCTGCTCGGCACCGGAATGGGATTCACGTTCTCCGCGGCGGTGCTCGCGGCCGACGGTGTCTGACCTGCTCACGACTTGAACGGAAGGAACCGACATGCACACTGTCCGGGCCATCCACCCGCGCATCGAGGTGGTCGAGCCGCTCCCGTCTCCGGCGGCGCTGCGGGCGGAGATCCCGCTGTCGCTCGGCGCCCAGGACGTCGTCCTCGGCGCTCGCAGGGACATCGTCCAGACACTCAAGGGCACCGACGACCGCCTCGTCGTGGTCACCGGCCCCTGCTCCGTCCACGACCCCGTGGCCGCGCTGGCCTACGCCGAGCGGTTGTCCGAGCTCTCCCGGGACGTGTCGGGCGAACTCCTGATCGTGATGCGGGTCTACGTGGAGAAACCGCGCACCCGGCTCGGCTGGAAGGGCCTCGTCAGTGACCCGAGACTCGACGGCACGCACGACCTGGCCAGCGGGCTGCGGCTGGCCCGGGGGCTGATGGCGGAGATCGTGGGCATGGGACTGCCCGTCGCCTGCGAGTTCCTCGACCCGGCCGTCCCGGCGTACCTGTCCGACCTGGTCTCCTGGGCCGCCATCGGCGCACGTACCGTCGAGAGCCAGATCCACCGGCAGTTCACCAGCGGTCTGGACATGCCCGTCGGGATGAAGAACGGGACCGCCGGCGGGGTGGAGCACGCGATCGACGCCATCGTGGCGGCCGCGGGAGGGCACGTGTTCCCCGCCGTCGGCGACGACGGCTCCGCCGCGATCGTGGCCACCGCCGGGAACCCGGACTGCCACGTCGTCCTGCGCGGCGGCGCGAACGGCCCGAACTACGGCCCCGTCGACGTGGCCAGGGCCCTCGACCTGCTGGGCTCGGCAGGGCTGCCGCGCAGCCTGTTCGTCGACGCCAGCCACGGCAACAGCGGCAAGGACCACGAGCGGCAGCCGGTCGTCGTCGGCGAGATCGCCGAACGGCTCGCGCTGGGCGAGCGCGGCATCGCCGGCGTGATGGTCGAGAGCTTCCTCACCGCCGGCCGCCAGGACCTGGTTCTGGGCCGCACCGACGACCTCACCTTCGGCCAGAGCGTCACCGACGCCTGCGTCGACTGGGGCCAGACCATCCGGATGATCGAGGACCTCGCGCAGTCCGTCACCGCCAGGCGGCGGCTCGCCGAGGCTCCGCTGCTCGCGGGCTGATCCCCGCCGGACCCAAGGAGAGATTTCCATGACCATGACCTCCCTGCCGCTGTCCCGCCCCGTCGGCGGCGACCGCTCCTGGCCGGCGCACCGGCGCCCGGTCGTGCTGCCGGACCGCGCCGGGCGGCAGCCGGACAGGTACGCCGTGACGGCGGTGGCCGTCCTGCTGCACCGCTACACCGGGGAGAGCGACCTGGTGATCGCCTACGGGAACGGCGTGATCCGGGTCCGCGTGACGGGTGAGAGCCCCGCCTGGGACCTGATGGCCACCGTTGCCGCGGCCACGCCCGAGCCGTACGCCGGGCAGGCCTGCCACGCGGCCGTCGCCGCCACGCCGGAGACCCTGATCGCCCCCATCACCGTGCTGGTCCGCGAGGACGGCGCCGAGCTCGTCATGTCGCGGGCGGAGTTCGACGACGACGCCTGCACCCAGTACGCCGCCCACCTCACACGGATCATCGAGGCGATCGCCGCCGAGCCGAGGACCCCGGTGCGGGACATCGCGCTGCTCAGCCCCGGGGAGGCCGGACGCGTCCTGTTCGAGTGGAACCAGACGGACGAGCCCGTGCCGCCCGCCTTCTTCCACGAGACCATCGCGGACATCGCGGCCACGGCGCCCGACCGGATCGCGGTGGCCTGGCCCGGCGGCCGGCTCACCTTCCGCGAGCTCGACGAGCGGGCCAACCAGCTCGCCCGCCGCATGTCGCGAAAGGGCGTGCGCCCGCGCACGGCCGTCGGCGTCTGCTTCCCGCGCGGCCCCGAGAGCCTGATCGCCCAGCTCGCCTGCTTCAAGCTGGCCGCCGCGGCGATCCTGCTCGACCCCGACTTCCCCGCCGACCGCATCCGCTACATGATCGACGACGCCGCCGCCGTGGTGACGCTGACCCTGCGGGCGCACGAGGACAAGGTGACAGGGAACTGCCCGGTGCTCGCCCTCGACGCCGACGACTGGCGCACCGAGCCGGCTGGCCCCGTCCGCGAGCCGGTGCACGCCGACGACCTCATCCACATCTGCTACACCTCCGGCTCCACCGGCGCCCCCAAGGCCGTCATGGTCCGCCACGGCGCGTGCCGCAACCTCGTCTACAGCATGCGCACCCTCTGCGGCATGACCAGCGAGTCCCGGGGCACCTGGCTCGCCGCGCCCGGCTACGGCATGGTCGAGGTCGAGTGCTTCTCGGTGTTGTCCGCCGGCGCGCCGGTGCACATCCCCGAGCCGTCCGTGGTCACCTCGCCCGAGTGGCTGCGCGACTGGTTCGTGAGCAACCGGATCACGCACACGCTGCTGATGAAGACCATGGCGGAGCGGCTGTGGACGCTGGAGTGGCCCGAAGGGACCGCGCTGTCCAACATCAGGATCTGCGGCGAGCGCGTGCAGACGTGGCCCTCCGCCGACCTGCCGTTCCACGTGCTCAACCTGTACGGCTCCGCCGAGGCGACCGTGGTGGCGATGTGCGACCTGACCGAGCTCGGCGAGAGCCTCGGCCCCGGGGGGCGCGCCCGCAGGACGCCGCCGATCGGCAGGCCCACCCCCAACGTCAAGACGTACGTGCTGGGCGACGATCTGAAGCCGGTGCCGCCGGGCGTGATCGGCGAGCTCTGCGTGGCCGGGGACAGCCTGTCGGCCGGATACCTGAACCGGCCCGAGGCCACCAGGGAGCGGTGGATCCCCAACCCGATCGACCCGGACCGGCACCCCGTCCTCTACCGGTCGGGGGACAGCGCCCGCTACTGGACCGACGGCAGCATCGAGATCGTCGGCCGCACCGACGGCCAGGTCAAGGTGCGCGGCAACCGGGTGCACCTCGGCGAGATCGAGGTGGTCCTGGCCGACCACCCCGGCGTGCGCCAGGCCGCCGTGCTGGCCAAGAAGGACGCCCAGGGCGACACCCGGCTGGTGGCCTACATCGAGCCCGAGGCGGGCGCCACCCCGGCGGTCCGGGAGATCCGCCGTGAGCTCGGCCGTACGCTGCCGGCGTTCATGGTGCCGTCGGCGTACGTGATCGGGACCTTCCCGACGTCGACCAACGGCAAGATCGACCGCAACGCGCTGCCGGAGCCGCCCAGGTCCCGGCCGGACGTCGACGCCCCGTACCAGGAGCCGCGCACCCCGGTCGAGCACACTCTGCGGCGGATGTGGGCGGACCTGCTCGACCTTGAGGGCATCGGCGTCCTCGACAACTTCTTCGAGCTGGGCGGTGACTCCGTCCGCGCCGCCAAGCTGGCCGGCCGGATCTGCAGGCTCTTCGAGGTCGGCCTGGAGCTGGACGAGCTGTTCGACGAGGCCAGCATCGAGCAGATGGCCCTGGCCATCGCCGCGGCCCGGGTCTGAGGGGCGGAGATGGCCGACATCATCGTCGCGGGCGGCGGCATCGGGGGCCTGGCCGCCGCCCTGGCCACCGCGCGCCGGGGGCACCGGGTGACCGTGCTGGAGCGGGCCGAGCGGTTCGCCGAGCTGGGCGCGGGCATCCAGCTCGCCCCGAACGCCTTCCACGCCCTCGACCGGCTCGGCGTCGGAGACCGGGTCCGGGCCCGCGCCGTGTACATCGACGAGCTGCGGTTCATGGACGGCACGAGCGGGGAGCGGGTGGCCTCCATGCCGCTGACCCGGGCGTACCGCTCCCGGTTCGGCAACCCGTACGTGGTGGTGGCCAGGGGCGACCTGTACCAGCCGCTGCTGGACGCCTGCCGCGCGGCCCCGGACGTCGAGCTGCTCGGCGGCCGGACGGTCCTCCGGTACGACCAGGACCCGGGACGGGTCCACGTGGTCACGACAGCGGGGGAGCGTTTCACCGGCGCGGCGCTCATCGGTGCCGACGGCATCCGCTCCGCCGTGCGCGCGCAGCTCGTCGCGGACGGGCGGCCGCGGGTCTCCGGGCACACCATCTACCGTTCGGTCATCCCCATGGAGCGCGTGCCGGAGGACCTGCGCTGGAACACCGTGACGCTCTGGGCCGGGCCGAAATGGCACTTCGTGCACTACCCCATCGGCGGCGGAAAGCAGCTGAACCTGGCTGCGACCAGGGACGATGACGCCACGGAAGAGGTGGTCGGCCGGCCGGTCCGCAAGAGCCACGTGCTCAGCCGGTTCCCGAGCCTGAGCGGAACCGCGCGTCGGCTGCTCGACCTCGGCGAGGAGTGGCGGACCTGGGTGCTCTGCGACCGCGACCCGGTCCGCCGGTGGACGGACGGGCGCGTGGCGCTGCTCGGTGACGCGGCCCACCCGATGTTGCAGTACGCCGCCCAGGGCGCCTGCATGGCCCTGGAGGACGCCGTGGTGGCCGGCAGGCTGCTCGACTGCTCCGCCGACGAGATCCCGCAGCGCCTGGAGAAGTACAACGCCGAGCGCCGCGAGCGCACGGCCAGGACCCAGCTCGTGGCCCGCGAGATGGGGACCCGGCTCTACCATCCGGCGGGCGAGGCGGCCCGCGCCAGGAACGCCATGCTCGCCGCGTTCACCGCGGACGAGCTCCACGACAAGGTGGCCTGGCTGCACGGCGCCGCGATCATCTGACCTCGGCTGAGAAGCAACCCTAATCGCGGGTCCATTGTGCCCATGATGTTACCGGCTTAACAATTTAGATAGTAACCCTGAGAGGGGAGAAGACTTCGATGAACAGGCACTACTTCGAAACGCGGGTGCCCCTGTCCGACGACCCCACCGTGGTCGCGGCACGGCTGGCGAGCTCCGGCCCGCACCCCGACTACGTCGTGTACGAGAGCGGCGGCACCTGGTCGTACGCGAGTGGCTGCCGCGCCGAGCTGACGCTGGACCGCGAGGGTGCGCGGCTGCGCCAGGAGGGGGCGGGCGAGGTGTTCCTGCCCTGGGACGGCCACCCGCTGCGGCAGGTGACACGCCTGCTCGGCAGCGTCGCGGTACCCGCGTGGCGGGCCTACGGCTGGGCGACGTTCGAGCTCTCGTACGCCAAGGACGGCCGGCTCGATCACGTCGGCGACGGCCGGCTGCTGCACCTGGTGGTGCCGGCCGCCGAGGCCCGCATCGCGCACGGGCGCGCCCACCTGAGAGCCGCCGATCAGGAGACGCTGACCGCGCTGCTCGACGTCGTCGCCGGGACGGTTCCCGCGCCGGCCACGGAGCCGAAGCCGCTGGAGGTCCGCGGCACGGGCGAGCAGGCGTACCGGTCGATCGTCGAGAACGCCGTCGGCGAGATCAACGCGGGCGAGCTGCACAAGGTCATCCTGTCGCGGGTCGTCCAGGTCGACGAGGACGTCGACCTGGTCGGTACCTACGTGGCCGGGCGCAAGGGCAACAACCCGGCCCGCTCGTTCCTGCTCAACCTGGGCGGCATCGAGGCGTGCGGGTTCAGCCCCGAGATCGTGGTCAAGGTCTCGGCCGACGGCACGGTGGTCAGCCAGCCGCTGGCCGGCACCCGCGCCCTCACCACCGACCTCATCGTCAACGAGCGGCTCCGCTCCGACCTGCTGGGCTCGGCCAAGGAAGTGTACGAGCACGCGATCTCGGTCAAGGTCGGCACGGACGAGCTGGTCGACGTGTGCGTGCCCGGCTCGGTCGAGGTCCCCGAGTTCATGGCGATCCGCGAGCGCGGCAGCGTCCAGCACCTGGCCTCCCGCGTCGCCGGGCGGCTGGCTCCCGGCCACGACGCCTGGGACGCCTTCGGCGCCGTCTTCCCCGCGGTCACGGCCTCCGGGGTGCCGAAGGACGCGGCGTACACCGCGATCCGGCGGCACGAGGGCGAGCCTCGCGGGCTCTACAGCGGGGCGGTGCTGACCGTGGACCACAACGGCGAGATGGACGCGGCCCTCGTGCTGCGCAGCGCCTACCGCGTCGCGGGCCGGACCTGGCTCCGCGCGGGGGCCGGCATCGTCGGGCAGTCCACACCCGACCGCGAGTACGAGGAGACCTGCGAGAAGCTCGAGAGCGTGGCGCGTTACCTGGTTCCCGCCGGGGGTGCGCGATGAGGTTCGACGAGGTCTATCTCGCGGGCATCGGCACGTACCTGCCGCCCACCGTGAGCACGGAGCGGGCGGTCGAGCGGTCCTGGTACGACACGGCCGATCGCGAGGACTCGGGCATGGCGGCCGTGATGGTCGCGGGTGAGTTGCCCGCGCCGGAGATGGCGGCACGGGCCGCGCACGTCGCGCTGGAGCGGGCCGGGCACGCCCCCGGAGACTTCGGCGCGCTGCTGCACAGCGACAGCTTCCACCAGGGCCCCGACGGCTGGTCCGCCCCCCACTACGTGCTGCGGGCCACGCTGGACAGGCCGATCACCGCCGTCGAGGTGCGGCAGGGCTGCCTCGGCATGATCGCGGGACTGGAGATGGCCGCCCACCGGCTGATCGCCGACCGCGGCAAGGACGCCGTGCTGCTGACCGCCGCCGACAACTTCTCCACGCCGCTGGTGGACCGCTGGCGGGCCTCACGGATGTTCCTGCTCGCCGACGGCGCCGCCGCCGCGGTGGTGTCCCGGCGCGGCGGCTTCGCCCGCGTGATGGCCGTCGGATCGGTCTCCGACCCGTCCATGGAGGAGCTGCACCGCGGCGGCGAGGAGCTCTTCCCGCCGGGCGTCACGGTCGGCCGGGGGCTGAACTTCGAGGAGCGCAGCGACCACTGGCGGCGGTTGTGGGCCCAGGGCGTCGCGCCGCCGATGGGCCACTTCGGCGACTGCGTCGCCGAAGTGGCCGAGCGCACGCTGGCCGAGGCAGGAACGACGATGGAGAAGATCGTCAAGGTCTGCCACACCGGTTTCGCGCGCGGCGCGCTCGGCGCCATGTTCCTCGACCCGCTCGGCATCGACCTGGACCGCAGCATGTGGGAGTTCACCCGCACGGTCGGCCACGCCGGCGCCGGCGACCTGTTCATTCAGCTGGAGCACCTGTGGACCGGCGGCGCCGTCGCGCCCGGCGACCGGGTGCTGCTCGTCGGCAGCGCCCCCGGCATGGAGGCCGGCTGCGCCGTCATCGAGATCACCACACCCTATGAGGAGGAGTGATGCTGCAGGGGTGCACACCGTGGCCCGCGGAGACCGCGGCCCGGTACCGGAGTGACGGCACGTGGCGCGGGGAGAGCCTGGGCGACCTGCTGAGATCCTGGGCTCGCCGGAACGGCTCCGCCACCGCCCTGGTCAAGGGGGAGCGCCGGCTCTCCTACCGCGAACTCGACGAGCGCGTCGACCGGATGGCCGCCGGTTTCCTCCGGCAGGGCATCAGGCCGGGCGATCGGGTCGTGTTGCAGCTGCCCAACGTCCCCGAGTTCGTCATCGTGGCCTTCGCACTGTTCCGGATGGGCGCCAAGCCGGTGTTCTCGCTGGCCTCGCACAGGGCCAGCGAGATCAGGCACCTGTGCGAGCTGTCCGGCGCGGCGGCGTACGTCGTGCCCGGCACGTACCGGGGATTCGACCACGTGGCCCTGGCCCTGCGCATGCTAGACGAGGTGCCCGCGCTGCGCCAGGTCTTCGCGCTCGACGCCCCCGGCGGCGTCGCCGGGGTGACCCCGCTGGCCGAGGTGGACGCCGAGCCGGTCGAGCCGCCCCCTGCGGACCCGTCGGACGTCGCCTTCTTCCTGCTGTCCGGCGGCACGACCGCGTTGCCCAAGCTGATCCCGAGGACCCACGACGACTACGCCTACCAGGTCAGGACGGTGGCCGGCATCTGCGGGCTCACCTCCGCCGACGTCTACCTGGCCGCGCTGCCCGTGGAGTTCAACTTCACGTGGGGCTGCCCCGGCGTCATCGGCACGCTGGCCTCGGGGGGGCGGGTCGTGCTCGCCGAGGATCCGGCCCCGGACGACTGCTTCGCGGCGATCGAGCGGGAGCGGGTCACGTTCACCTCGGTCGTCCCCACCGTCGCCCAGCTCTGGTTGGAGGCGGTGGAGTGGGGGGCCGCCGACCTGTCCAGCCTGCGGATGATCCAGATCGGCGGCGCCCGCCTCCAGCCGGAGCTGGCCGCGCGCATCGAGCCGGGGCTCGGGTGCCGTCTGCAGCAGGTGTTCGGGATGGCCGAAGGGCTGCTGTCCATGAGCCGCGCGGACGACGACCCGGCGTCGGTGCTGGAGACGCAGGGACGGCCCGTCTCGCCGGCCGACGAGGTCCGCATCGTGGACGAGCGCGGCGACGACGTGCCCCCCGGTGCGGCCGGAGAGCTGCTCACCCGTGGTCCGTACACGCTGCGCGGCTACTACCGGGCCGAGGAGCACAACCGGCGGGCCTTCACCGCGGACGGGTTCTACCGCACCGGCGACGTGGCCCGGCTGACCTCGGAGGGCCGCCTGGTCATCGAGGGGCGGCTGAAGGACGTCATCATCCGCGGCGGCGACAAGATCTCGGCCGGCGAGGTGGAAGGGCACCTGCTCACCCACCCGCGGATCGCCAGGGCCGCCGTGGTCCCGGTGCCCGACGAGTTCCTCGGGGAGCGGATCTACGCCTTCCTCGTCTCCCCGGGCGAGCGGCCGGGGCTGGCCGAGCTGAAGCAGGCGCTGCACGAACGCGGCCTGGCCGAGTTCAAGCTGCCGGACCGCGTGGAGTTCGTCACGGCGTTCCCGCTGACGCCGCTCGGCAAGGTCGACAAGAAGGTGCTGGCCGCCGCGGCCATGGACCGTGACGCGCCCAGGGAGTGGGCCCAGGAGGGATGACTGATCATGGAGAACACGCTGCGCGAGAACGTCGCCGCCATCATCGGCGCAACGCCCGAGGAGATCCCTGGCGATGCCAACCTCGTCTACCTCGGGGTCGGCTCGCTGGAAATGATGCGACTCGTCACGAAGATGCGCAGGCAGGGCATCACGCTGGACTTCAGCGCGCTGGCCGCCGACCCGACCCTCGACGCGTGGGAAGGGCATCTGAGAGAGGCCGTCCAATGAGCACCCTGCTGATCAAGGGCGGCTGCCTCTACCCCGCCGACCCCGGGGCGAGCGTCATCCCCGACGGCTCCGTCCTCGTCGAGGACGGCAGGATCGCCACCGCGGGCCCGACCGCCGAGGTCGCACCCCTGGGGGAGAGCGCGCGGGTGATCGACGCCCGCGGCAAGATGATCCTGCCGGGCTTCGTCAACGCCCACTGGCACGAGATGTTCGCGATGCGGCTCGCGTTCAAAGGCGCGCTGCGCCCGCCCGCCGACCGCGACGACCGGCCCGCGTTCATGGCGCTGGGCGGCGACATCGGGCAGATCTCCGCCGTCTTCGACTCCTTCCGCGACACGATCGGCCGGCTCTCGCCCGACGAGGCCGCCGCCATCGCCCGCTACTCGATGTGGACCCAGCTCCGGTCCGGCGTGACCACGCTGGGCGACGTCGGCTCGGTCAACCGTCCCGAGGCCATGGCCGCGGCCGCCCGCGACCTCGGGATGCGCTGCGTCATCAGCACCTGGGCCAGCGACGCCGTCTGCGTCCCCGGCGAGGGCCGCTTCCGCAGGACCCGCGACGCCGACACGGTGCTGCAGGACTTGGAGGACGTGCTGCGCGCGGTCGCCGCCGATTCCGGCGGGCTGCTGCGCGCCCGCCCGACGGCCGTCTACGGCACCAACATGACCGACGAGCTCGGTGCCGGCCTGGCCGACCTGTCCGCACGGTACGACGTGCCGTTCGCCGCCCACGTCGGCGCGCTGCGCAACGAGCCCGAGGCGATGCTGGCCTGCTACGGCGCCGCGCCGGTCCGCCGGTTCGCCGACCTCGGCCTGCTGTCCGGCCGTTTCATGGCCGTCCACTGCGCCTTCGCCGACGCGGCCGAGCGCAAGCTGCTCGTCGAGTCCGGCGCGCACATCAGCCACTCGCCCGCCAAGTACGGCGCGGCCGGCGAGTCCACGATCACCGAGACCCGGGCCATCCCCGAGCTGCGCAGGGCCGGGCTGGACGTGTCACTGTCCACCGACGGCGCGGCGATGCCCCTGGGCGGGATGGCCGAGGCGATGAAGAGCGCCTGGCAGGTCTACAACGAGATGTACGCGGACCCGACCGAGCTGCGCCCGACCGACGCGCTGGCGATGGCCACCCGGGTGGCCGCGCGTGGCCTGGACTGGGACGACGAGATCGGCAGCGTCGAGCCGGGCAAGCAGGCCGACCTGGTGCTGATCCCCGCCGACGACTGGCGCTACCTGCTCAACCCGCGCCCCCTGGAGAGCTTCCTCGCCCTCGGCGGCTCGATGGACGTGGACACCGTGATCGTGGCCGGCCGGGTGCTGGTCGAGGGCGGCCGGGCCACCGCCGTGGACGAGGCGCGGCTGGAGAACGACTACCTGGAGGCCCTCGCCTCCTTCTCGGTGCGCTGCCTCGGCATCGATCGGGACCTGGCCGCCGCGACGACCAGACGACAGCAAGGAGGATGAGCCATGAGAAACACGACGGGCCTGGTCACCGGGGCCGCGGGCGGCATCGGCGAGGCCGTGGTCCGCGCCCTCGTCGCCGAGGGCGTGGCCGTGGCGGCGCTGGACGCCAACGCGCAGGCCCTGGCCATGGTCGTCAAAGAGCTCGTGAACGAGGGGCACGTGGTCCGCGGCTATCCCGTGGACGTGTCGTCGAGCGTCGCCGTGGACGCGGTGGTCGAGGCGGCCGAGCACGAGCTGGGGCCCATCAGTTCCCTGGTGAACGCCGCCGGGGTGCTGCGCACCGGCGCCGCGGTCGCGCTCACCGACGACGACTGGAACCAGACGTTCGCCGTCAACGCGACCGGCGTGTTCCACGTCAGCCGGGCGGTGGCCCGCCGCATGGTCCCCCGCAGGACGGGCGCCATCGTCACGGTGGCCTCCAACGCCGCGAGCACCCCGCGCTGGAACATGGCCGCCTACGCGGCCTCCAAGGCGGCCGCCGCCGGATTCACCCGGTGTCTCGGCCTGGAGGTCGCCAAGTTCGGCATCCGGTGCAACGTGGTCGCCCCCGGCTCTACCGACACCCCGATGCTGACCTCGCTCTGGGGAGAGGGCGGCGACGCGCTGCGGGCCTGCCTCGACGGGGCACCCGAGCAGTTCCGGGTCGGCATCCCGCTGGGCCGGCTGGCCGAGCCCGCCGACGTCGCGGACGCCGTGGTGTTCCTGCTCTCGCAGCGGGCCGCGCACATCACCCTGCACGACCTGACCGTCGACGGCGGCGCCGCCCTCGGCCGCTGACCCGCCTATCGAAAGGGAGGAATCATGGCGATTCCCGTCATCGAGTCGTATCGCATGCCGGTCGAGGCCGAGCTGCCGGACAACATCGCGCCCTGGACCATCGACCCGGCACGGGCGGTGCTGCTCGTCCACGACATGCAGAACTACTTCCTGCGGCCGTTCCAGCAGGCTCGGTCCCCGCTGGACGACCTCGTGAGCAACGTCGCCGCCCTGCGGTCCGGGTTCGCCCGCCACGGCGCCCCGGTGGTCTACACGGCGCAGCCCGGCGGGATGACCGACGAGCAGCGCGGGTTGCTGAAGGACTTCTGGGGAGCCGGGATGTCGAAGGACCCGGAGCATAGGATGATCGTCAGCGGACTGGCGCCGGCCGGCTCGGACACCGTGCTGACCAAGTGGCGGCCCAGCGCGTTCTGCCGGACCGGCCTGCTGGAGCTGATGCGCGACAGGGGACGCGACCAGCTGGTGATCTGCGGAGTGTACGCACACGTCGGGATCCTGATGACGGCGCACGAGGGGTTCTCGAACGACATCCAGACCTTTCTGGTGGCGGACGCAGTCGCGGACTTCTCGTGGGAGCACCACAAACTCGCCCTGGTGTACGCCGCCACGAGATGTTCGGTGACCGTGTCGACCCGCTCCGCGCTGGACATGATGGACGGAGACGACCGGTGACCGGGCGCGCGGGGGCGTGCCTGACGGGCGCCGAACTGCTCGACCTGGTGCTCGGCCCCGGCACGCCCCCGTTCGCCCTGCTGCACCGTCCAGGCGCCGGCCGCCACGACCAGGTCGACCTGCTCGTCGGCGAGACCGTCGAGGTCGGCTCCGTCGCCGGCATCCCCCTGCCGCCGCCCGGCGGCAGGGGCCGGCACGAGGTGCTGGCGATCCTGCCGTACCGGCAGATCGGGGAGCGCGGGTTCGCCTGCCCCGACGACGGCGCCCCGCTGCTCGCGATGACCGTGACCGGCCAGGCCGAGCTCTCGCTGGACGACGTCATGGAGCGGCTGCCCGACGGGCCGATCGAGCTGGACGAAGGGCGCTTCGACGCCGACGACGAGCAGTACGCGGCCACGGTCCGGCGGGTGCTCACCGAGGAGATCGGCCAGGGCACGGGCGCGAACTTCGTCATCAAGAGGACGTTCTCCGCCGAGATCGCCAACTGGTCGACCGGCACGGCGCTGGCCTTCTTCCGGCGGCTGCTCGGCCGCGACCCCGGCTGCCACTGGACCTTCCTGATCCACACCGGCACGCGCACCTTCGTCGGCGCCTCCCCGGAGCGGCACATCAGCCTCGACGCGGGCACCGCCGTGATGAACCCGATCAGCGGCACCTACCGCTACGGCGCCGACGGCCCCGAGCTCTGCGGGCTCCTGTCGTTCCTGTCCGACGACAAGGAGGCCAACGAGCTCTACATGGTGCTCGACGAGGAGTTGAAGATGATGGGCCGCATCTGCGAGCGCGGCGGGCACGTGCTGGGGCCGCGGCTCAAGCAGATGGCCCGCCTGGCCCACACCGAATATCTGATCGAAGGGCACAGCACGCTGGACGTCAGGGAGATCCTGCGCGAGACCATGTTCGCGCCCACGGTCACCGGAGGCCCGCTGGAGAGCGCCTGCCGCGTGATCGACCGCTTCGAGCCGGAGGGCCGCGGCTACTACGCCGGCATGGTGGCGCTCATCGGCCGCGACGACGCGGGGGAGCAAGCCCTGGACTCCGCGATCCTCATCCGCACCGCGGACATCGACGCGGCCGGCCGGATGCGGATCTCCGTCGGGGCGACGCTCGTCCGGGACTCCGTCACGGCCTCGGAGGCGGCCGAGACCCGGGCGAAGGCGGCGGGCCTGATCGACGCGCTGTACGGCGTCCGGCCGGCTTCCGGCTCCGCGCACGCCGGTTGCGAGGAGGTCCCGGACCTCAACGCCCATCCCCAGGTGGAGCGCATCCTCACCGAACGCAACACCCCCCTCGGCGCGTTCTGGTTCGAAGGGCCGGAGCGCGGGGCGTACGAGGTGCCTGAGCTGGTGGGCCGGCGCGTGCTGGTGATCGACGCGGAGGACACCTTCACCGCGATGGCCAGGCACATGCTGGGGGCACTGGGCTTGGAGGTCACCGTACGCTGCTACGACGACGACTTTCTGTTCGACGGATACGACGTGGTCATCGTGGGCCCCGGACCAGGGGATCCGAGGGACCACCGGCACCCCAAGATCGCCCGCATCCGCGAGGTGACGCGGCGGCTGCTGAAGCTCGGCGTGCCCTTCTTCTCCGTCTGCCTGGGCCACCAGGTCCTCAGCACGCAGCTCGGCCTGGAGATCGTCCGCAACCCGTTCCCCAACCAGGGCGTGCAGCGGAAGATCGGCTTCATGGGCCGGACGGAGCTCGTCGGCTTCTACAACACCTTCGCGGCCCGCAGCCCGGCCGGCCGGTTCCCCTGCCGGGCACGCGAGGGCGCCGTCGAGGTGTCCAGGGAGGTGGACACGGGCGAGGTCCACGCGCTGCGCGGGCCCGGTTTCGCCTCGGTGCAGTTCCACCCCGTGTCGGTGCTGACGCACAACGGCGTGCACATCCTCGGCGCGGTGCTCGGCGACCTGCTGAAGGAACGCCACCCGTCCTCCGGCCGCTGACCGGCGGTCCCGCGCCGGGCGCGCGGGACCGCCGCACCGCACCTCATCCCGCCGTCCCGGCGGCAGACCCTCCACGCTCGGCAACCGAAGGGAAGCCGAGAGCAAAGATGGCACCGGCGCCACACACGGCGCGTCCGATCGCCTCGGCGGCGATCGGACGGTTCCTGCCCTGCTCCGCAGGGGATCCGATCCCTCCCTCGCCTGAAGTCGAGGGTTTCCTCGGAGGTATCCGATGAACAAGAACTGGCTCATCACGGGCACGTCGCGCGGCTTCGGCCGCAGCTGGACCCAGGCCGCGCTGAAGCGCGGCGACCGGGTGGCCGCGTGCGCCCGCGACACCGGCGCCCTCCGCGAGCTGCACGAGCAGTTCCCGGACGCACTGCTGCCCATCGCCCTGGACGTGACCGACCGGGAGGCGGCCTTCGCCGCCGTGCGGGAGGCGCACAGCCGCTTCGGCCGCCTCGACGTCGTGGTCAACAACGCCGGCTACGGCCACTTCGGCTTCGTCGAGGAGATCACCGAGGCGGAGGCGCGCGCCCAGCTCGAGACGAACCTGCTGGGCGCGCTCTGGGTCACCCAGGCCGCCATCCCGCTGTTGCGCGCGCAGGGCGGCGGCCACATCCTGCAGGTGTCCAGCATCGGCGGGGTCGCGGCATTCCCGAACCTCGGCATCTACCACTCCTCCAAGTGGGCGCTGGAAGGCCTGTCCGAGGCCCTCTCCCAGGAGGTCGCCGGCTTCGGCATCAAGGTCACCATCATCGAACCCGGCGGCTACGCCACCGACTGGGGCCGTTCCTCGGCCGTCACCTCCGCGGGCCACCCGGTGTACCAGCCTTTCCGCGACGCCCGGGCCAAGGCGCTCGCGGCCATGGTGCAGCCGGAGCCGGACGACACGGCCGCGGCCATGCTGGCCGTGGTCGACGCCGACGAGCCGCCGCTGCGCCTGCTGCTGTCCGGCGCCGCGTACGACGTCGCGACCGGCGTGTACGCGGCCCGGCTGAAGACCTGGGCGGCGTGGGAGCAGATCTCGCGCGCCGCGGGCGACCCCGAGGCCGGCTGGCCGGGACAGCGGAGGTTGCCGGCCTAGGGGAAGGACGGTCAGAGGATGTCGGCGAGCGCGTGGTCGAGCTCGGTGTGCCGGAACGTGAAGCCCGCGTCGTTCAGGACCTGCGGCACCACGCGCAGGCTGTTGAGCGCCAGCTCGTCGGCCGCCTCGCCCAGCGCGAACCGGACCACCGCCTTCGGCATCGGCAGGAACGCGGGCCTGCCGAGTGCCCGTCCGACCGTCCTGGTGAACGCGGCGTTGGTCACGGGTTCCGGGGCGCACAGGTTGATCGGGCCGGACAGGTCCGGGTGCTCCAGGACGAACCGCATGGCCGCGACCTCGTCGTCCACGCTGATCCATGCGATGTACTGCCGGCCGTCGCCGAACCGCCCGCCGAGCCCGAGCCGGACCATCGGTCTGAGCACGCCGATCAGGCCGGTGTCCGGCGTCAGCACCAGGCCGGTGCGCAGCAGCGCGACCCGGCCGCCCGCGTCCTGCGCCGCCTTGGTGGCGGTCTCCCAGTCGATGACCATCTGGGCGAGGAAGCCGCCTCCGGGGCCGGAGGACTCGTCGGCCGCGGTGTCGCCGACGTTGCCGTAGAAGCTCACGCTGGAGGCGTTGATCAGCGTGGGAACGCCGTGCTCCGCGACGGCCTCGGCCAGCGTCCTGGCCGGCTCGATCCGGCTGTCACGCATGCGCTGCTTCTGCTCGGCGGTCCACTTGCCCTGCACCGGCGCGCCGCACAAGTTGATCACCGCGTCGACGCCGTCGAACGCGCCGCTCGCGATCGAGCCGGACGGGGGATCCCATCCGATTTCGTCGTCCGCCGCCGGTTCGCGTCTGACGAGCCTGCGTACGTCGTGGCCCGCCGCACGAAGCTCGGGCACCAGCGCTCTGCCGATGAGACCTGAGGATCCCGCCACAAGAGTCAACATGTCGGCGAGACCCGTCAGGTGGCGAAGCGGTAGCGGGTCTGGGCGTGCGGCGCCTTGCCGAAGGCGAGCACCTTGGCGGGGTCGACGCGGAGCACGACCGCGGGGTGGCCGGCGACCTGGGCGACGCCGTCGACGACCTCGAGCCGCCAGCTCGCGTCGGCACCGTACTTGTCGTCGAACGCCGAGGCGATCCCGCGCAACGCGCCGGGGTCGGTGACGACGGCGGCCGTGCCCTCGACGACGACGTCGAGTCCCTGAGTCCAGTGGTTGTTCCCGGTCGTCACCGCGACCTTGGCGCTGTGCTCGAGATTGCGCATCTTCTGCTCGAACGAGGCGGTGGTGAAGTACACGGCGTCGTCGTGCCACACCGCGACCACGGGGGTCACGTGCGGCCTGCCGTCGGCGCGTACGGTCGACAACCAGAACAGCTCGGCGGTTCGCAGCACGTCGAAGGTCTCCTCCCAGGAGGTGGCCTCGATCCCGGGCTCGCTGAAGCGCACGTCGAGTTCGGCGGCGGGGTACGTGGTGGTGATGGTCATCTTCTCCTCTTTCCTGTTCTTCGGGGATGTCAGGCGAAAGGGGCCGGCGACGAGGCCGGCCCCGCGGGACGTCAGGACTTCGTGCGGGTGGGCTCGCCGTGGCCGCGCCAAGGGCGGGCGATGGTCACGAGAGCGAGGGTGGAGACGGTGAAGGCGGCCAGCATCAGGACGGCCATGGGTACGGCGGTGCTGGTGCCGAGGAGGCCGGCGAGAGGGGACGCGGCCGCGCCGAAGACGAACTGGCTGCCGCCGATGAGGCCGGACGCCGCTCCGGGAGCCCGGTGGCCGAGCGACTGGATGATGGTCATGGTGGCGGGGAAGACGACGCCGATGCCGGTGAGGGCGAAGAAGAGGCAGATCCAGACGGTCGCGAGGTTGCCGCCGGTGGAGGCCAGCAGGAGGACCAGCACGGCCGCGGCGACCAGCGACAGGGCCAGGCCGGCGATGAGCAGGGTGTTGAAGCGCACGCGGGCGGCCAGGCGGCCGAAGAGGATGCCGCCGGCCAGCGAGCCGAAGGCGTTGACGGCGAAGATCAGGCTGAACAGTCCGGACGAGACGCCGTACACCTGGTGGAAGACGAAGGCCGAGCCGGAGATGTAGATGAAGAGGGCGGCGCTGGTGAAGGACGACGTGAGAACGTACCCCACGACGGCTCGTCCGCTCAGGAGGCCCGCCATGGCCTTGAACGTCCTGCCCACGCCGCCGCCGCGGCGGCGGTCGGCGGGCAGCGACTCGGGGAGCCAGAGCGCGACGACCACCGCCAGCACGAGCCCGAAGGCGGCCAGCACCGCGAAGACGGTGCGCCAGGTGGCGATGCCGAGGACGGCGCCGCCCAGGATCGGGGCGGCCACCGGGGCCACCACCACGATGGCCGACAGAGTCGAGAAGTGCCGGGCCGCCGCCGGGGTGCCGTGGAATCGGTCGGTCAGCACGGCCCTGGCGATGACGAGGCCCGCGGCTCCGGTGATCCCCTCCAGCAGGCGGGCGGCGTTGAAGACCTCGATGGTGGGGGCGACGGCGCAGATCACCGAGAAAATCGTGAAGAGCCCGGCGCCGGCGAGCAGGACGCTGCGGCGGCCCAGGGCGTCGCTGATCGGCCCCAGCAGGATCTGGCCCGCGGCCAGGCCGACGAGGAAGGCCGTCATGGACAGTTGCACCGAGGAGTCGGTCGCGCCCAGCGATCGCGCCAGCTCGGGGAAGCCCGGGATGTACATCCCGTTGGCGAGCGGCGCGAGCGCGGTCAGCGCGGCGAGCATCAGGATGAGGCGGGCGACCTGCTTCGGGGGCGCCTGACCGAGCGCGGCCTCCGGCGGCCGGCCGCTGATCGGGGCGGTCGCGGCCTCGGTCGTGTTCGATGACATGATCGTGAGGTGCCTTTCTGATGGGTGGCGTACGGCGCTCGCGGCCGCGGCAGGCGTGGCCCTTCGGGTCGCGAAGGTCGTGACCGGAGTGGCGCCGGTCGGTTCGCTGGTCAGCCGAATGACAGGGGAAGCGTTTCCGGGCCGCAGATCCCCACGGGCCCCCGCGAGGAGTAGGGTCCGGCGATGGACGGCGGCCCCAGCCGGCGCGCGAGGACGGGAAGCGCCTCGCCCAGTTCGGCGCGGGCGAGCGCGGCGCCCAGGCAGTAGTGCGGCCCGCCGCCGAACTGCAGCGCGGGCGTGTCCCTGGTGACTGTGATGTCGAAGGTGCCGGCGTCCTGGTAGGCCCGCGGGTCGCGCTGCGCGGGCGCCGCGCATACCAGCAGGAACGTGTCCTGCGCGATTCGCAGGTCACGGTAGTCGAAGTCCTCGCGGGCGAAGCGGAAGAGGGTGGTCGCCGCCGGGCGCCACCGGATGACCTCCTCGACGGCCTGGGCCGTCAGCTCGGGGCGCTCGCCCAGCAGGGTCCACTGGGCGGGGTGCTCCGAGAAGGTCACCATCGCGTTGGACAGCTGGTGCCGCGTCGTGTCGTGTGCCGCGAACACGAGCGTGACGAGGAGATTGCGGATCTCCGCCATGCTCACCCCGCCGTCCGCCTCATGGGCGGCCACGAGCGCGGAAATGAGGTCGTCCGTCGGATGCGCCTTCTTGTTCTGGATCAGGAACTCGCTGTACTCGGTCAGCCCGATGACGGCGTTCTCCACGCGCGTGGCGGTGTCGGTTCCGGAGGCAAGGCTGAAGACCAGCCCGATGTCCGTGCTCCACGTGCGGAACGTCTCGTAGTCCGCCGGCGGAATGCCGAGCATCTGGCACATGACCGCGAGCGGCAGTTTGTTGGCGAAGTCCTCCACGAAATCGCAGACTCCGGTCCTGGCCATTTCTGCGGCCAGGTTCTCGGCCTGCACCCGGATGAAACCGCGCAGGTCGTTGATCATCCGAGGGGTGAACGCCTTGTTCACCAGGCCGCGGATACGTCGATGCTCGTCCCCGTTCTGGTTCCCGATCATCGGGACGAACCAGTTGTAGATCGGCCCGTCGGAGATTCCGTTCATCTCCAGATATTTCTCGCTGTTGGGCTTCAACCGCTGGTCCCGCAGGAGCTCATGTGCCTCTTCGTAGCGGAGCACGAGAAGGCCGATCGGGCTCTCCGCGTACCAGCTGTGTTCCCGGGCCGCCGCCGCCTCCGGCGAGCCGAAGTCGAAGGCGGGATCCAGGACGTTGAGGAACGGCGCGGCAGGAGACGCCGGGGCGGAGCCGATCATCGTCGACATATCTCTCCCATCTGAGTATTGCGGAGTGGCCTTCCCGACAATGCCGCGCGGCCGGCCCCCATGGAAGTATCCGGCCAGTAGATGTGCTTATCAGTGCAGGTCCGGCACGTTTATGCCGGGCTCCGCCCCAATAAGGACGGCGCCGGAGCCGCATAAGAATCCCTTATGGACGGCTCGTTGTCCGGCCGATGCCGCCGGAATAGTTTGGCCGCACAGCCATATTCGGATTGACCGAAGGGGGTAACGTGAAGTTCGGCACATATCCGGCCTACATTTGCGGCCGGGACGTCACCGGCGACAATGCGCGATTCGTTCACACCATTACCGCCCGAGCCGTCATCGAGGACACCTTTCCCAGCCTGAGACTCAAGCAGGACCTCGATCGGGGGATCATCGAGCCGTCCGCGGCGGGGGAGCGGGTGGTGGGAGCGTGCGCCGTCGCCGACGAGGAAATGATCGCCATGGCCCTCGAATCGGCCGCGCGCGCCGCCCCCGCCTGGGGGCGGGTCCCGCTCGCCGACCGGATCGAGATCGGGCGGCGCATCGCCGAACGGCTCCTTGACCACCGTGACCCCATCGTCGAGATCCTCGTCGCCGAGGGCACGCCGCGCTCGGCCGCCGAAGCCATGATCGGCGGGGTTCCCCACGCGAGCTGGAGCCGGGAGACCCTGGAATGGTGCGCTGAGCAGTTCGAGTTCCGCCGGCAGGACGGCGCGCGCGAGATGACGCTGCGCCGGGTGCCCGACGGGGTCGTCTGCGTCAACCCGCCGCAGAACGCCGCGACCGTCAACGCGCTGAACGGCCTGACCGCCCTCCTGGCAGGCAACGCCGTGGTGATACGCGCCCCGCGCGGGGTCGCGCTCAGCTGTATGTACACCATGCGCGAGGTCGTCGCGCCGGTGCTCGAAGAGGCGGGGGCGCCGCCCGGCACGTTCAACGCCCTCTGCGGACCGCCCATGCTCGACGCCTGGCTGGCCAGCGAGCACGTCAACGACATCCTCTACTTCGGCGGCAGCAAGAAGGGGCTGGAGTTCGAGGGTCAGTGCGTCGCGGCGGGCAAGAAGCCGATCCTCGAACTGGCCGGCGACGACTGCTGCGTGGTCTGGCGCGACGCCGACCTGGACGCCGCGGTGGAGAGCGTCACACAGTTCTTCCTGAACTCCGGCCAGATCTGCCACGTCCCCAACCAGGTGGTCGTCCATCCCGCCATCGCCGACGAGCTCATCGAGCGGCTGGTCGTGGCCACCAAGAAGATCCAGCCCGGATATCCGGACGAGGACGGCGTGGTGCTCACCCCCGTCCTCGGGGTCGACTGGTTCTTCGGCTGCCTGGGGGAGGCGCTCGCCAAGGGCGCCAAGCTCGTCCACGGCGGCCGCCGCCTCGAAGTGGACGGATCGTCGTCGGACACCGGCTTCTTCGTCGAGCCGAGCATCGTCCGGGTCGACGGCCTCCACGACGCCCGGTCATTGTCGGTGGTCCGCGACGAGACGTTCTTCCCGCTGCTGCCGGTCATCGTGCCCGGCGCGGGCACGGACGACGACGCTCTGATGGAGGACGTGCTCCGCTTCGTCAACACCAACGCGTACGGCCTGCGCAACTCCTTCTGGTCGACCGGTCCTGCGACCATCCAGCGCTTCCTGGACGACGTCTCGAACGGCGGCAACCTGAAGATCAACGACTCGCACGGCGGTTTCCTGCCCTTCCTGCCCAACCAGGGCGGCAACGGTCTCACCGGCGGCGCCTTCGGCGAGGCCAGCCACCCCATGCTGCGCACCACCCGCCTGCAGGCGGTCAGCATCGTCCGCCCGGCGGAGCAGGAGGACCGATCATGACCTCGCGCGTCCTGAGGGCCACGGCCCCGATGCCCGCCGACGACGTGATCGAGCGGCTCGGCGACGAGCCAGCGTTCCCCGCGTACGCCGGCGATCTCCTCTCCGTCTCCGACGCCGGCGGCGGGCTCCGCGCGTGGGTGCTCGCCTTCCGCGGCGGCACGGCGGCGTGGGTGCAGCGCAGCCGGCGGACGGAGCCGTACCGCATCGAGTTCGAGCAGGTCCACGGCGACTTCCGGCATCTCAAGGGAGCCTGGACGGTCGCCGGCGTGCCGGGCGGCTGCGAGATCGCGTACGAGGTCGGCTACAGCACGAGCGTCCCCCACCTCGCGGGGGCGATCGACTCGGCCGCCGGGCGGGTGCTGATCCGCGCCGCCCACCAGATCATGTCCGCCGTCGCCGGCCCGGTGCGCGTCACGGCCGGGGGCCACTTTCTGAGCGACCTGCCGGAACCGCGGGACGCGGTGCGATGATCAGGCCGGGGGAAAGTACGGTGAACCGATGACGGACGGCGCCCTGCACTGTGCCACGGCCGACGACTTCGCCGCCTGGCTGGAGGAGCATCACCAGACGGCGGCCGAGATCTGGCTCGCCCTGCCGAAGAAGGGCACGGACGTGGCCTCGGTCACCAGGTCCGAGGCCCTCGACGTGGCCCTGTGCTACGGATGGATCGACGGGAAGGCCGCTTCCGCCCGCATGCCGGACGGCTGGTGGGCCCAGCGCTTCTCGCCGCGGCGGCCCCGCAGCCCGTGGTCGAAGGTCAACTGCGCCAGGGTCGAGGAGCTGATCGCTGCGGGCCGGATGCGCCCGGCCGGGCTTCACCAGGTCGAGCGGGCCCGGGCCGACGGCCGCTGGGCCGCGGCGTACGCGCCGCAGAGCACGGCCGAGGTGCCGCCCGAACTGCAGGCCGCGCTCGACGCCTCGCCGGGCGCGGCGGCCGCCTTCGCCGCGCTCAGCAGGAGCAGCCGCTACCAGATCCTGCTCACCCTCCAGAAGGCGAAGAAGGCCGAGACCCGGACCCGCAGGATCGCCGGCTACGTCCAGCGCCTCGAGGCGGGCGATCCGCCGCACGGCCCCGTGAGCGGCGGTCGTTGAACCGGCCGCCACCGGACGATCATCCGAGGACGAACGGGAGCCTCGCGGCAAGGTCGCCCAGTTCGGCCTTCTCCGCGTCGGCCGGGGCACGCCGTCCCGTGCCGACCAGCAGCGCGTTCTTGTCGGAGAACGACGCGGGGAACGTGGTCCCGGCGATCTTCTCCAGCATCTCGCGGGCCCTGGCGAGCCCTTCCGCGGGAGGTTCCTCCGCGTTCGGCAGGTGCGCGATCAGGTCGAGGTGGTGCAGCGTCCACTCCAGGACGTACGCGGAGAGGTAGTCGCCCGCGGTGAGGACCATGTCCTGGGTGGCGACCCGCCGGCGCGGGTCGGCGAGTTCGGCTGCGCGGCCGGCGGCGGAGCCGACGTCGTCGAGGTGGAACTTGAGCAGCCGCGGCTCTTCGTACGCGGCGGCCAGCCGGACGATCAGCGCGTCGAGCGGGTCGTCGCCGGTCGGCGGCGTCGCGCTGACCTTCCAGTAGGTCACCGCGTCGCTGGTCGGATCCTTCTCCGCGGGGGTCACGAGCGTGATCAGAACGTCCTGGGCATCGATGATCAGGTGACACGCGAGGTCTCGCACCAGCCAGCCGGCACAGCCGGACGGCCGGGCGAAGTCCCCGTCGGGCAGGTCGGCGACCGCCGTGCGCAACGCCGTCCAGGAGCGTGAGAAGAGATCCATGGCGCCACCGTAGTGCGGTGCGGCGAAAGCCGGCACATGCCTTGGGGAAGGTCAGCGCGCTCGCCCGGCCGGCCGCCGCCACGCGCGGGCGCTCACGGTTTCTCCTTCAAGGAGGCCAGGACCTCAAGGTAGTGCGGGTTGTACATCAGGCCGAGAAGGTTGCCCCACGGGTCGATCACGGAGGCGGTGATGAAGCCTTCGCCACGGTCATGGGGGGCGTCGTGCTCTTTCGCCCCCATGGCCACGAGCCTTTCGAGGGCCGCGGGCACGTCGTCCACGTGCCAGAACGCCACGGCTCCCGCCGGGCCGCCGATCGTGCCGGGGTCGGGGGTCATGGCCAGCTCGGTTCCGGCGTAGGAGCTGTTGACGAAGCCGAACTCGTGCCCGTAATCGCCGACGCGCCACTCCATGTAGGCAGGGGTCTCCAGGTAGGGCGGGATCCCGAACAGCTCGGTGTACCAGTGCTTGGTCGCCCCGAAGTCGGGAGAATAGAACGTGAGGGTGGTAAGACCTCGCAGCATCGCCGGTTCCTCTCTCGCGGTGTTGTGACCATCCTCTCGCCCAAAGTGCTCATCGACTGACTACTTTGTTCTCTCTTCAGGTAAGGAAACCTGCGTACCGACGGGCAGCAGCTCCGGGCGTTTGGCGGTGCGGTGGTCACCGGAGGAGCGGCCGCGCAGGCGCCTGCCGGCCCAGGGGCCGAGGAAGCCGGCGACCCAGCGCAGCTCGGCGCCCACGGCGCGCCACCTGGACACGGCGGGCTCGGGCGGCAGGGAATGTGTCCATGCATCGCTGCTGCCGGGCAACTCCAGCGCGTGGGCGACGGCCGCGGCGATGCGTTCGTGCCCGAGCGGGCCGGCGTGCAGCCGGTCGGGGCTCCACAACCGGGCGTCCGTGACGACCGGGTGGTGGGCGGTCTCGGCGACGACGACCCCGTGGCGGCCGGCGGCGGCGCGGATGCGCTGGTTGAGCGCGGCGGCCCGCGGGCCGAACGGCCGGGCGAGCGGGGTGATCCGCGCCAGGTCGGGGAAGGTGAGGGTGGCCACGCGGGCGCCCTGGGCGGTGAGCGCGGCGAACATCGCCTCCAGGTGGCCGCCCACCTCGTCGGCGTCGAACCGGGGCCGGAGCAGGTCGTTGACCCCGGCGACGACGGTGGCCAGGTCGGGGCGGAGGGCGAGGGCCGGTCCGAGTTGTTCGGCGTGGACCTGGGCGGCCACGCGTCCGCGCACGGCCAGGTTGGCGTACTGGAGACCGGGGCAGGCGGCCGCGAGCTGCTCGGCCAGCCGGTCGGCCCATCCCCGCAGGCCGTTGACGTCGTCGCCGTCGCCGAGCCCTTCGGTCTGGCTGTCGCCCAGGGCGACGTAACGCAGGTGGTCACCGTCGCGCATGCGCGGTCCGCCTCTCTTCCAGGATCGCCGCGCTCCGGCGGCACCAGTCACGATTGCCCTGCTCGAACGCGATGCCGCGCAGGCACGTCAGGTAGGGGCCGATGCGTTCGCCGTGGCGCAGGAACTCCTTCTCGCTCATGCCGCCGCGCATCTCCCGCAGCAGGCCGCCGAGCAGCTCGATCTTGGCGTCGGCGAACGCGGCCCGCTCCGTGAGCTGCTCGATGAGCGTGCCGGCGGCGACGCGGTCAGCGGCCTGGACCTTCACGAGCAGGTCGTCGGGGATGAACGAGGGTTTGCCGGCGCTCGCCGCGAACCGCTCCAGCTCGGCCGGCCCGGCGTCGGTCACGGTGAACAGGCGCTTGTTGGGCCGGGTGTCCTGCACCACCTCCCGGCCGCTGACCAGCCCGTCCCGCTCCAGCCGGGTGAGCTACGAACGCCGCCATGATACTCAAGAAACTGACTATTCACATTGTTACTAGGAAGGACGGCTATGACTGCCGCCGACCGTTTCAGGGCCGCCGTCGAGCGGCGCGACCTCGCCGCGCTGGACGAGCTGTTCACCGACGGCGTCCGCCTCTACAGCCCGGTGAAGTTCACCCCCTTCGAGGGCAAACCGGTGGTGCTGGGGCTGTTCGGCGTGCTGCTGCGCGTCTTCGAGGACTTCCGGTACGTCGGCCGGCTCGACGGCGCCGCCCAGCCCGCCGCCGACGGCGCCGAGACCCCGTCGATCGTCCTGGTCTTCCAGGCCACCGTGCGCGGCAGGCAGATCCACGGCATCGACCTCATCCACCTGGACGAGGCCGGGCTGATCAAGGAGTTCACGGTGATGGTGCGCCCGCAGTCCGCGGTCGAGGCGCTGGGCGAGGCGGTCCTCGACGGCCTCGTCGCCGACGGCTTCGTACCGGCGCGCTGAGCTCCCGCGCGCTACCCGGCCGTCGCGGACGTGCCGGCGTCCTTCGCGACCCCGGTCGCGATGATCCCGATCGCCTGGCGCACGGCCTCGGCCTGCGCCGGAGCCAGCCCGTCGAGGAACGGGTCGAGCAGCGCCGGATCCCACCCGTGCGCACCCAGCCCGGAATCGGCCAGCAGGTGCTCCATGCTGTAGTCGGCGAGCGACCGGGCCAGCGGCGCGACCCTGGGGTCGCCGGGCTCGGCGTCGGCCAGTTCGTCCAGCCTGCGGTAGAACTCGTGCCCGATGGCCGTCACCTCCGGATCGGCGGCCAGCGACTCCAGCTGCACGAAGGCGCGCCTCCTGCCGGGCTCGGCGGCCACGCTGTCCATCAGCACCAGCAGCTCGCGGTCCCACGCCGCCGCCTTCGACTCGGGCAGGCTTACCACGCGCAGGAACGCCAGCAGGTCGGGCGAGGCGGTGTCGTCGGGGCCCAGCGACCCCGCCTCGGCCCGTCTGAGCACCTCCGCCAGCTTCGCTCGCCGCTCCCGGATCTCCCTTTCCTGCCTGGCCAGATCCGCGTCGATCTCGGCCAGGACCTCGGTCAGCTCCCTCGACCGGTCGTCGGCGACCACGTCTCGTGCCTCGTCCAGGCTCAGCCCGAGCTGGACGAGGCGGCGTACGCGGGCGAGGGCGACGGCGTCGCGCATGCCGTAGTGGCGGTAGCCGTTGGCTCGGCGCGGCGGCTCCGGCAGGACGCCCTGTTGGTGGTAGTGGCGCACCGTCCGGGTCGACACCCCGAGCAGCGCGGCCAGCTCTCCGATCCGCATACCCCTAGTAAAGCCGCTGACGCCGGGCCGCGCCCACCGGCCACGGCGGAAACCATATCGGCGGCCGGTACGTCTGAATAAATGAGTGGCACCCGCCGGCGATCGCCGGTTAATGTTTACTCCGTCGAGATCGGAAACGTCAGGAAAGGCCAGTCATGCGATACGCGGTCACCACCCTGGAGCAGGAACGGCGCAGCTGCCGCCGACTTGCGGTGCTCGGCTGCGGACTGGCCGGGCAAGCTTCTGGATAAATTATCGCCACGCGCATCCAGAGGCCGCCGGATCCCATCGGGCGGCCTTTTCTCTTGCCCATGCCCGCCTGCGGGCCGACGCCCTTTGACAATTCCATGAGCGCATCACGCCGCAGAGGCCGAACGGGTAAGGCAGCTGGCTTCCACCCAGCAGGACGGGGTTCGAGCCCCCGCTGCGGCTCCACGCGTCCGTAGCCCAACGGGAGAGGCGCCGGCCTCAGGAGCCGGGTGTTGCGGGTTCGAATCCCGCCGGACGTACGAACCTCGATGTGTTTCGAGGCAGGCCCCGTTGGTCTAGCGGTCAGGACGCCCGGCTTTCACCCGGGAGAACACCGGTTCAAATCCGGTACGGGGTGCTACCAGTATTTTTTCCCGGCCCTATAGCTCAATGGAGAGAGCGCCGGCCTACGAAGCCGGGTCCGTTGCAGGTTCGAATCCTGCTGGGGCCACTATTCACCAGCGAGAAGCGTCCGCCCGACCTGCGGTAACAGCTTGCCCGTACACGTCCGCATATGCCACCGTGTGCCAGCTCCGGCCCCTGGATGCCGCCGGGTGCGGAACATACGCGGAATGATCTTGCCGTCGCATCCGCCTCTCCACAAGCGCGGCGCAGTGGTGACAGCGGCCAGCGCGGGCCGCCCACGACAGACCCAGCGCGGCATCTCGCAGCGCGCCGCGCATGTCGGAGCGCGCCCAGAAAGACACCCGCACACTGCATGCCCGGCACCTACCCACCCGCGCACGTCGCGCATCGCCTGGCAGCGCGTCACCACCGTCTCGGATGGGCCCGACCTGCTGGCCGGGCCGTCGCGGGCGCTCATTGCCGCGTCCGTACCGCGGGGCATGCGCCGGGCCGGCTCGCAGCGGGAGTGGCTGCGAACCCTCAAGGAGGACGCGGAGGTCCTGGATCTCCGCTGCGACGGCTACGCCAACCTGCTGCGGATCGCGAACCTGATCGCGTGGGCCGCCGACTGGGCCACGATGTGTTCCCGGCCGACGCTCGCGCGACTGATCGAGGTGACTGGCCTGGCAACAGCGACTGTGAAGCGGTGGGTGCGATGGCTCAGGCAGCACGGCTGGCTTGGCGTCGTCGAGCAGGGCAGCACCTGCCGGTTCCGCAAGGGCACCATGGCTGGTCTGGTCGATGACGGGCTTGGCAACCGCGCCGCCGTGTGGGTGTTGGCCGTGCCGCGCCGCTCGCGCGCCGAACGCCTCCGCGACCGCAATGATCAAGACCGTCGGCGTGCTGACCTGCGGACCAGATAAGTGAACCCCCCTCTGTGTCTCTCCCTGAGAGACACAGAGTCGATCCCACGCGCACGCGCGAGGACCTCTGCCGCTCACGTGATCACTCCCGGATTTCGCCGACATGGAGCCTGCACGCCACGCCACGGACGAAACGAGATCGACTCGCCATGTGCGAAAGACTCCGGCAGGAGCGGCCCGTGCTGCGGCTGATGACGGCCTGGTACCTGCGCTGGCTGCTCAAACCCATCATCGACGCCGGGGGACGACGGCCGACGTGCTGCACGCCCTGGACGTGCGCGGCGATGGCACCCCATGGACGTACACATGGTCGAGCGTGACCGAGATCCGGCATCCGGCGGGCTGGGTGCGTCACCGGCTGTCGGCGCGGATCGGGCCGGACGGCCGGGTGCTGCCGTTGCCGTCGCGCTGCCGGGCTGAGGCCGACGCTCGGCGGCGCGCTGAGCAAGAGGCCCGGCGGCGGGAGTGGGAAGCGATGGCGCGAGCCGCCGGCCGGGTGTCGTCGCCGCGTCCTGCTATGGAGGACACCGCCGCAGGGGCGGGTCTCGAGACCGTGGTGTCGCCGCCTGCTGCTCCAGCGGAGCCGTCCGACGAGTACCGGGCGGTTCGGGCGGAGATGGAGCGTCGGCGTCGGGAGAAGGAGGTGGTTGAGATGGCGATGCTCGCCGCTTGGCAGGCGCGGAGGTCGGCGTGATAGGCGCGCGCCGGTGGGCGGCCAACAGGCAAAACACCCCGCGTCGGCGAGGATCTGGGAAGGGCTGAGGGCGCCGATCTGGTCGGCGGGGATGCGGGTGGGCAGATGCATGGCGTCTCCTTGTTGCGGGCCGCCGGCGCCCGCCCGGAACACGCGCTTGATGCCGTCGCGGTCGCCGTCGCCGCCGTCATGCAGCCGGTCACGGGCCACGACTTCTACTACCTGCTGCCCGGCATCGCCAACGACGTGCAGACCGAGGCGCACGGCTGGCTCCGCCTGCACCACGACATCGATCCGTATGTCCAGCCGATCGACTACGCCGCCCTCTCCGACGAGCAGGTGGCCGGGATGCTCGACCACGTCGCGAAGTTCGCCCGCGTCTACGGCTGGTACGCGGACCGAATTGTTGGCGGAACCGCCAACGAGACCTGGAGACCGGCCGGAAACGTTTTGAGCCGAACCCATCGCCACATGGGTCCGGCTCACCTACCAGCTAAGAACCCCCACCACCAAGAGGGAGAACGTGACCAGTTCTCCCAAGATAGCTCACCGCGCGGGCCACACCGCAACCCCAGCGACCGATCACAACGGGAGACGCACGTGTTCGACGACTACGGCACCGACCAGGAAGCCATCGAGACTCAATGGCGCGACGCCGATCTTTAGCAGTACGAGATGGAGCGGCGCGGCAACTACCTCGCCGCCCTCCGCGCCAAGGGCGTGTGCACGCGCAGCTCGGGCGTGATGTACCGCGATCCGCCCGTCTACCAGGCGCAGGTCGGCCTGAAGCCGGGCCAGTCCCGCTGCACCGAGGGCACCGGCGGCTGCACGTTCGTCGCTGACCCCGACGCCGAGTGGTATGCCGCCCAGGACGCGCTGTGACCGCTCTCTTCGACCTCGACGCGCCCTGTCCCAAGTGCGGCGCCGCTGCGGGCCAGCAGTGTGCCGACGCCTGCGTGCTCATGCAGGACCCGGCCGACTGGTTCGACAACGGGATCTCCGACGCTGACCCCGGCCTGTGACGAAGGGAAGCCCTTGAATGCCTGACTGGATCCGCGACCAGCTCGTGAACCTGGCCGCCTACCTCGGGTCCGTGATCGAGGACCCGGCCGCTGACGAGGCATTCGCACTGCGGCACGCCCACGAGGACCTGACGCGCATCCTCGCCGATGACGAGTCGGACAGCCGGTGACCCGGCTCGCACCGCTCGTGCCGGGCGCTGCTGCGCGTCCGCCGCTCCAGCATCACACCTACTCAGCCTGACCCGAACGGGAGCAGTAGGTGAACCTCACCTCGAAGATCGACGCCTGCGTGGCGCTCATCGAACACCCGAACACCCCCGAGCCGGAGCGGGAAGCAGCCCGCCGCCTGCTGGAGCGGCTCAAGCGCCGCGCCCAGCAGGATGGCCGAGACGCTAGCAGCACGTCGGAGGAGTGGAGCGGCTACTACCGGCTCCCGACCGTCCAGTACGGCGCGAAGTACGAGAAGTGGCGGCCGTCCGCCGAACTAGCCAAGCTGATCCGCGCGGACATCGCCCTCGCCCGAAAGCTTGGCCGCCAGCCGGGCCGGCCGGGCGAGATGAAGATACTGGACCCGATCGGCGACGCCCCGGCCAGCATCGAGTTCTCCGTCCGCAAGGAGTACTACGCCGGAGGCCGGGCGATCCACATCACCATCACGGGCGTGCCCGCCGACTGGTGGATCGACAAGAAAGACCCCTACCACCGGGACTACACCTGGCGGGCACCGGGGCTGCAACTCGCCGCGTTGCGGGGACGCGCTCAAGGACATCACGTGGGCGTACAACTACGACGGCTCCGACTCCATGGTCGATTACTTCCACCGCAACTTCTACGACCACTACCGGGCTGACGGCCACGGCGATTCCCGACAGAGTCAAGCTGAGGGCGGTGGTCACGGCAAGCACCGCGGCGGCGGCCGCGTCGAACAGGTCCAGCGCGCCGTCGACGCCGGCGGCGTGCGCGGCCCGGCGCTCTTCCTGGGCCTTCTGCTTGCAGGTCTTGCCGTCTTCCCAGACGCGGTCGGGTGGGCCGTAGTACTCGCGGGGCCAGCCGGAGCCGGTGTAGGCCCAGCAGGGCTCCGGCCGGCGGCCGCTCGCCGTGGGCCAGGGCCTGGCGCAGGGCGGCCAGGTGCTCCTGGACCAGAAACACACCAGCCACCTGGCCCAACTCGAACCAGCCCTGTCCGCCTGAATCGAGGTAACCGGCAATAGTCCTTCAGGGGGACAGCGGTTGATGGTGCCGGTGACGCTTGCTACGCTACAGAAGTAGCCGCTACTTTTGTAGTTGGTTCTTCGTTGAATGCGACGTGCCCTGTCGCTGTGCCGGTACCAGGGCGCGCGGCCGGAGGGCGGATCGTCATGACATCTCTCAACATCGAGCGCCGGGCGCGGCTGTGCGACGCCGCGATCGAGATCGTGGCCAGGGCAGGGCTACGCGGGCTGACCCACCGGGCCGTGGACGCCGAAGCCGGCGTCCCACCCGGCACCGCCTCACGCTACTTCCGCACCCGCGAAGCGCTGGTACGCGGCGTGGTCGAGCGGGTCAGGCAGGTGCAGTTCGCCAAGCTGCGCGATCTTCAGCTCCACCTGCCGGACCGCACCCGCCTTCCCGAGGCCGTCACACGGCTGGCCGGCGAGGTCCTGACCGTTGACCGGTCCCAGCAGCTGGTCTTGCACGAGCTGTTCATCGAGAGCACGCGACAGCCGTGTCTCGGCCGCCTGCTGACCGAGACGGTCACCGCGCTGGAGGAACTCCTCATCGAGGTCTGCCACGCCGCGGGCATCACCCTGTCCAGTCGTGACGCCCTGCTGCTGGTGACGCTGTGCCACGGCATCGTGTTCACCGTGCTGACCACCAGGCCCGATGCGTACGACGACCTGGATGGGCTGGTGCGCACCGGGGTGGAGCGCATCATGGCCCCCTACCTTCACCCTGCGGCTTCCGCGGCCGACGCCGGGGGTCGGCGGTGAGCGAGGAGCCCAGGAACACAGATCCCAGCGCGGTCGTGCGCCGGTTCGTCGAAGCGTTCCAGGCGGGCGGCCAGGTCGAGGTGGGCGAGGAGCTACTCGCCACCGGCTTCCGCAACCACACGCCGGACCCCGGTTCGCCCGGCGACCGGGACGGGGTGCTGGCCTGGTTCGCGATGTTGCACGCCGGCGTGCCGGATCTGCGGGTGGAGCTCCATGACATGGTGGCCGACGGCGATCGGGTCGCCACCCGCAAGACCTTCCACGGCACCCACCGGGGTGAGCTGATGGGCGTCCCGCCGTCAGGGCGGCGGCTGGCGATCGAGGTCATCGACGTCGTCCGGGTGCGCGACGGGCAGATCGTGGAGCACTGGAACGCCGTGGACCGGCTGGCGATCCTGCGGCAGCTCGGTCCGGCGAGCCTGCTGCGCGCCGGACTCCGCCGTGCCACCACCGCGCTCGCCACGGCGCTGGGACACAGGCCCCGCTGAACGGCGCCCGGAGCGACTGTCCACCATCTCTTGCCGCCGCTGCCAACGCGCGCCGCCATCTGGACCCATGCCCTAAGGAGCCATGCCATTGCCATCGGACACCACACCCTGTCCCCAGGTCACGCCTCTTCCATGCCGAACGCCGCGGCGCGGCGGTCGGCGCCGACTGGCGCTGGTCACGATCTGTCTCGCTCAGCTGATGGTGGTGGTCGACGGCACCATCGTGAACGTCGCACTCCCCAGCCTGACGGCGGATCTCATGATCTCCACCGCCGACCGACAGTGGGTCGTGACCGCCTACATGCTGGCATTCGGCGGCCTGCTGCTGCTCGGCGGCCGCTTCGCCGATCGGTTCGGCCGTAAACGGATGCTCATGGTCGGCCTTACCGGGTTCGCCTTCGCGTCCGCGCTCGGTGGTGCGGCCGACAGCCTGGAAGCGCTCCTGGCCGCGCGAGCCGGCCAGGGAGCCTTTGGCGCGCTTCTCGCGCCGACCGCGCTGTCACTGCTGTCCACGGCCTTCCCCGACCCCGGCGATCGCCGCCGCGCGTTCGGCATCTACGGCGCGGTCGCTGGAGGCGGCTCGGCGCTGGGGCTGCTGCTGGGCGGCGTGCTCACTCAGCACCTGACCTGGAGGTGGTGCATGCTCATCAACGTGCCCGTCGCGGCGCTCGCGCTGCTGTGCGCCGCCCCGCTACCGCGGGAGCACCGCGTCAAGGGCGGCAGGCCACGTGTCGACATCCCCGGAGCCATCCTGGTCACAGGTGGGTTAGTCACGATCGTCTACGGCTTCACCAGGGCCGAAGGGGACGGTTGGGGCGCCGCGGGCACACTCGCGCTGCTCGGGACCGGCGTCGCGCTTCTACTGCTCTTCGTCCTGATCGAAAAGCGCGTGCCCAGCCCGCTGCTGCCGCTCCGGACCATCATGCACTCGACTCGGGCGGGCGCGAACCTGTCGGTACTGCTGGCCGTCGCCGGCATGTTCGCTGTCTTCTTCTTCCTCAACTTCTACCTGCAGGACGTCAAGGCCTGGTCACCGATGGTGACCGGGGCGGCGTTCCTGCCGATGACCGGGGCCGTGCTAATTGCCTCCCTGCTGGCCGGCAGCCGGTTGCCGACACGGGTGCCGCCCCGCGTGGTGATCAGCCTGAGCGCGCTGATCGCCGCGATTGGCATGGTGCTGCTGAGCAGGCTGGACGTCACCAGCGGCTACGGCCACGTGCTGGCTGCCCTGATTGCGATCGGGTTCGGGATGGGCGGAGTGCTGACCTCGGCCATCGACACCGCCACCCATGGGGTCGACCCGCGCGATGCGGGGGTCGCCGGCGCGACGGTGAACGCCGCCTTCCAGGTCGGTGGGTCCCTGGGGACCGCGCTGCTCAACACGATCGCGGCGAGTGCGACATCCGATTACCTCAGCACCCGCGTCTCGAGCCCGGCGCGGCGGATCGACGCCCTCGTGCACGGCTACGGGGTCGCCTCCTGGTGGGGCGCGGGCATCCTCGCCGCCGCCGGCCTCGTCGCACTGTTTCTCATCAACGTGGCCGGACCTGCCACAACACGGCAGGCGGCCCGAGTCGATACGGAGTCACACCATGCCTGAACCGTCCGTTCTCGTTGTCGGAGCCGGTCCCACGGGGCTGACGGTCGCGGCCGAGCTGGCCCTGGCCGGGGTATCCTGCCGGGTCCTGGAGCAGCGCGCCGAAACCTCCGACCTGACCCGGGCGTTCGGGGTGAGCGCACGCACCATGGAGCTCCTGGACCTGCGGGGACTCGCCGACGACCTGCTCGCCCAAGCCCTCCCCATCACCGGGATGCGGTTCCGCCTCGGAACGACGGCGTTCTCGGCCGACTTCCGCCATCGCGAGAGCCGCTTCCCGGTCATGGCCAACGTAGCCCAGCAGCGCACCGAGCGGCTGCTGGCCGCCCATGCCGCCAAGCTGGGCGTGGAGATCGTCCGGGGCGCGGAGATCATCGCACTGCGCCAGAACGATACCGGCGTCGAGGTGGAGGTCACCAGCCCTGCGGGAACCCGTACCGAACGGGCCGACTACCTGATTGGCTGTGACGGAGCCCACAGCACCGTGCGGCGACTGCTGGGCGTCGGCTTCGCCGGCGCGAGCTACGACACCTCCATCCTGCTGGCCGACCTCAAGTTGCGGGAGTTGGGCAGCCAGGATGTTCTCAGCAGGACCTATGTCGACCGAGACGGGCTCGCGGTGTTCGGCAGCTTCCAGGACGGCTGGACCCGAGCCGTCATCTGGGACCGGCAGCAGGCCCACCTCCCGGTCGGCCAGCCGGTGCGCGCCGAGGAGGTGCGCGGTGCCCTGCGCCGTATCGCCGGCTCCGACCTCGGCATGGGGCAGATGCGCTGGTCCACCAGGTTCCGCAGCGAGCGGCGACTGGCACGGCGTTACCAGGTCGGGCGGGTGATGCTGGCCGGCGACGCCGCCCACGTCTTCTCACCCTTCCTCGGGCTGGGCATGAACACCGGGATCCAGGACGCGATGAACCTCGGCTGGAAGCTCGCCGCCCAGGTCAACGGCTGGGCCAGCCCCTGGCTGCTCGGCTCCTACCAGCAGGAGCGGTTCCCCATCGGCCGGCAACTGGTCCACCTCACCGACCTGCTACAACACACCCTTGTCACGCCTCCGGCCGTGCTGCGGCCCCTCCGCTCCCTGGTGTGGCCGTTGGTGCTGGGCCACTCCCGGTCGCGGGCCACACTCCAGCGACAGGTCGCCGGCCTCGCCGTCGCCTACGCACCGGCGGCGCGGCAGCGGGCCCACCGATGGGTGGGGCAACGCGTGCCCGATCTCGCCGTGGGCGGGTCCCGGCTGTTCGCGGCACTGCGCTCGGGCCGGTTCGTACTGCTGGATCGCACCGGCGAGGTGGCCGCCACCGCACGGGACCGATGGACCGACCGTCTCGATGCCCTCCATGTCCCGGATCCCTGGCCAGCCGGCTGGCCAGCCGTCCTGCTGATCCGGCCGGACGGGTATGTCGCCTGGGCCGCCCAGGAACCCCTGTCCGCCAGCCAACTCCCGCACGCCCATCAGGTCCTCCAGGACTGGTGCGGTCGTCCGGCCACCTCTGGTCGCCCTCGGTGACCCGGTGCCGGCCCGCGGCGGGAGAAGCCGGGCGCCGCCGGGGAGCCAGCCGTGCTCGACGTCTCCCCTCCGGGCGGTCTGACCCGGCTGCTGCCGGGGGACGATGGAGCGGGTCGGATCCAGCTGGCTGTCGAACTAAGTGCGTGTTTGAGGCGATCGTTTGCAGCAGGATTTCAGTCGCAGATGTAGCGCGATTGGCGTTGGGCAGGGCTTCCTCGGGTGAGGCGGCGAGCCATGCCAGCGATAGCGGCCCAGCGGATGATCGCCTCGGAGACAGCCGGGTCCCGTTCGTAGTCACGAGCCAATCGGCGGCAGGCGGTCAGCCAGGCCAGCGTCCGCTCCACCACCCAACGGCGGGAGATGACGCTGAAGCCGCGCTGGTCAGCAGGCTTGCGTACGATTTCCAGGGTGGTGCGCAGGGTGTCGCGGGCCCAGTCCACCAGGCGTCCGGCGAAGCCCTGGTCGGCGAAGACGTACCGGATCGGGGTGGTCAGGTACGCCGACAGCAGGGCGGTCTTGGCGCCGTCGCGGTCCTGCCAACTGGCCGCCAGCACTGTGACGGATGAGCAGGCCGGTGGTGTCGGTGATGATGAACCGCTTGCGACCGTTGACCTTCTTGCCTGCGTCGTAGCCGCGGCTGTCGCGGCCGACGGTGTCGGCGCCCTTGACGCTCCGCGAGTCGATGATTGCCGCTGACGGCTCGTCCTCGCGACCAGCCTGGCGGCGGGCCTTGATGCGCAGCTCGGCCAGCAGCGCTTCGGTTGCGCCAGCTTGTTCCCACTGCTGGAACTACCAGTACACGGTCTGCCAGGGCGGCAGGTCGGTGGGCAGGTACCGCCACGGGCAGCCCGAGCGCACCACGTACAGGATCGCGTTGACGATCTCCCGGCGCGGATGCTTCTCCGGACGGCCGCTGGTGTTCGGCTCGGGCAGAAGCTGCTCGATCAGCTCCCACTGCGTGTCGGTTAGGTCCGAAGGGTAGCGATTCGGGGGCATCCGGCCACCCTGACGGCATCCACACCGCCCGTCACGCCGCCACACCGAACACGAATGATCTTCTCAAACACGCACTAAGAGCACCCCGAGTTTCGCAGTTGGTGGGCAGACGAGAGTTCTGAATTGGGTGCTTGGCCTGGGGAAACGGGCGTGAAAGGGCTCCGTGTCGTGTGTCCACACCTCTGTGAAGTGTTTCTCCTGGTCGAGGGCTATTCGGCGGGTTGCAGACCGCTCATCTTTGGCGGCAATGCCACGGCGCAGTCCTTGTAGAGCTGGGCCTGAGACGGGGTGAGCTTGGTGGTCTGCTGGAGCCGACCGGCCGGGCCGGACAGGGTGACCTGATGCACGCGCCCCAGCTCGCGGTTGATGGAGGGCCAGGTCTGCCCGGTGCGGCGTTCGGCGACGCGGATGAGCAGCAGCGCCAGCCAGCACAACAGCACGTGCGCGACGATGCGTTCGTCCAGCCTGTGATAGACGGGCCGCAGATCCAAGGTCGTCTTCATCGTGCGGAAGGCCGCCTCGGCCTGGAGCAGGTTCTTGTAACCGAGCGCGATGTCCTCGGGGCTCAGGTCCGGGTCAGAGGTGGCGATCAGGTACTTACCGTCGTAGTTAGCCTCAGCCTTGACCTTCGCCGCATCGATGGACAGGCGGCCGGTTGTCGGGTGCTGCTTGAGCCACCGGCCTAACGACGGGTGATCGCGCAGGGCGCACTCGGCCTTGCGGTGCGGCGCGTCCGATGGCCTGGGAGTCTTCTTCTTGCCCTGCTGGGCGGCCTTGGCCTTCGCCTTGGCGGCATGGGCGGTGCGGGCGGCGGCGATGCGGTCCAGTTCCGCGGTGATCGCTTGTAGTTGCACCTGGCGGCGGGCCTGGTCGCGTTCGGCCTCGATGGGGTTGTGGCAGATGATCCATCGCCGGCCCTGGTCAGCGGCGAGTTTGACCTCTTTGACCCGCAGGTTGTCTCGCACCTGCAGGTAGCGGCCCTGGCGGGACATTGCCTCGCGGGACTCGGCCGAGCCGTCGCGCATCTTGACGCCGCAGATGTAGTGGCCGCCGGCGCGTTGCAGGTAGGCCATGTTCTCGCGGGAGGAGAAGCCGGAGTCGACCACGGTGACCACCCGGCCCAGCCGCCAGTCTCGCAGGTCGTCCTTGACCTGCTCGAGCACCGTCATGTCGTTGGTGTTGCCGGGCCAGACCCAGCAGCGCACCGGGATGCCCTCGCGGGTGACGGCCAGCCCGATGACGATCTGTGGCAGGTCCCGGCGGTGGTCCTTGGAGTGCCCGAACCGGCGCAGCCCTGGCTCGTCATCGGTGTCGGGTTCTGGTTCGCCGTCGCGCTCGAAGTAGGTGGAGGTGGAGTCGAAAAGGATCAGGTCCACCTCGAGGTTGAGCAGGTTGGCGGCGGCGAAGAACACCGCCTGCTGCACCTCGCTCTGGGCGTCGGCGCCGGCCAGCAGGTCCATCGCTCGCATCGCCTGGTCCTTGTCGGCGTGGTCCAGGCCGGGGATGGCGACGGTGTGGGTGATCCACTCGGCCGCGGCGAGCTTGGAGGAGGGCGCCACAGCGCGGTTGGCGACCAGCGCGAAGATGATCCGTTCGATGTCGGTGCGGAACCGACGCGGTCCCAGCACCTTCGCCAGCGCCTTGTCCACCTCCAGCGTGTGCCACAGCTGGTCCAGCAGCCAGATCGCCCCGAACGGGCGGGCCTGTTCCACGGTCAGCGGCCCGGTCTCGGTCCCGAGCGGCAGGGTGACGTCGTCTTCGTCGCCGAGGTAGCGGTTGATCGAGGCGACCAGCCGGCGCAGCGCCGCGACGTCGAGTTTGTCCTCGCGGCCCAGGTTGACCAGCACCTCGGCCTGGGTAGTGCCGTTGAGGCGGCGGTTGTTGGCCAGTTGCAGATACCGGACCACGCTGCCGTCGCCATTGCGTCGCTGCGTCTTGCGCAGATACATGCCCGCATCATGCCGTATAAGGCACAGCAATGCAGCCGGATCGCGAACAGTCGTGTGCCCACACTTTCGCGCTCCGAAAGTTATCCACAACCGTGTTGACCAGCGCCTACATCAGACGATCAAGCCTCATGTGCCCACGGACTGCGAAACTCGGGAGCACCACACGGATCGACCCGGTCGACCGGCAGATCGGCGCCGCCGTACGCACCTTGCGTATGCGCCGCGGGCTCACCATGCGCGCCTGCGCCGAGCTGTGCGGCAACGGCGAGGAGTGGCTGCGCCTGATCGAGTCCGGCCGCCGGCCGCTGGACCGGCTGTCCACCGTCACCAC
>NZ_SMKP01000008.1:0-101463 GCF_004349015.1 Nonomuraea diastatica | reverse complement strand
GATCCGGCACCGCTCCATCACGGACGTTCTGCGCTGGTCACACTGGCGCCGACGCCACCAAGCCACAGCCCGGCACTACCACTACCAGCGCCGATCCGATCCATGATCGCGATGTGTCACTGGAGTACTAGGACGCGGGTCTGGTAGGCCGCCAGGTCGGCCATGCCCAGCGCGGCCTCGGCGGTGCGCCCCTGCAGGGCCACGTTCATCAGCAGGTTGAAACGTGTGCGCAGCGTGAGATGGTGATCCGGCCCGATGACGCGGATGCGGGCGGCGAGGAGGTCGGCGTAACCCTTCTCCGCCAGGGCGTAGTCACCGAGATCGCCGACGGCGCGGATGTGGTAGAAGCGGCTGGCCAGGGTGTCGGGATGCTCGGGGCCGAGGACACGGGCGCGCGCCTCCACCACCCTCCGGCACACCGCCTCGGCCTCGTTGAGGAGGGCGGGCGCGCATGGCGAGGACCCGGCCGATCTCGTGCCAGGTGGTGAGGGTGTCCGGGTGGTCGGGGCCCAGGACCCGCGTCCTGGTGGACAGCGTCTGCTCGTAGCAGCCGTGCGCCTCGACGTAACGCCCCTGCTCGAAGAGGGCGAACCCGAACTCGTGCCGAGTCGCCAGCGTGTCAGGATGATCCTCGCCCAGCAGCTCGGCCCGTGCCCGGAGGACATGCGCCAGCTCCGCCTCCGCCTCGACGGCGCGGGTCATGGACGCCCACGCGGCGCCACGCTGGTGGCGCAGGGCGAGAACCCGCGGGTGGCCCGCCCCCAGAACGTCGGCCTGCCCGAGTGAGGACGTCGCGAGCTCCGCGGCGGCGGCGTAATAGCCGCTCGCCCGGAGCGCCCCGCACGCGCGGCTCACCAGCTCGGCCAGCTCGACCAGAGCCCTCTCTGCCAGGGCCGTGGGCGCGATGGACAGCAGGGCGCGCAGGTGAGGCATCAGCTCCTGCCAGGCGGGCCAGTCGCAAGGCGTGTCGTGACGCCTGCCGGACATCGCACCGCGTACGAGCGCGACCGCGACGGTGGTGATGTCCGGCGTGACATGCGTACGGCTCGCCTCGGCGACCAAGGGATGGACGACCAGCATCCCGGCAGGCGCGCGAGCCTGGATGAGGCCCATGGACCTCAGCGCCTCCAGCCCCGGGCGTACGTTGTGCTCGCCGCCGCAGATCTCACCCAGCGGCGCGGCGTCCAGCAGCGCGGCGTCGACCCCCACCCCCGGGGCGAGGCAGGCCAGCACCCGCAGCAGGGGACGGGCCTGCCGGCACCCGCGCTCGGCGAGGGCGTCAAGGGAGATCTCCCACGTGGTGGTGATCGACGGCTCGCCACCGCCACCGCCACCGCCACCGCCACCGAGGAGCGCGGGGAAGCGGTCGTCAAGGGCGAGAAGGTAGTCGGGGAAGGTCCTCTCCTTGGAGAAGGGGGAGGCGAGGTGGTTGCCGGCGTGAGACAGAGCCAGCGGCAGCCCGCCCAGCCGCCTGGCCACCGCGCCTGCCTGCTCCAGCGTGCCGGCGTCGCCGGCGAGGTCGAGCAACATTCTTGCCCCGTCGCCTTCGTTCACGCACAGGACGTGGTGGACCCGGCCGCACCGTCCCCAGACGCGCTGCTCGACGACGCGGGTGGTCACGACGACCAGCCCGGACGTGGTGGGCCGCAGCCAGCCGGTCGCGTCGCGTACCGGTGCCCCAGCGACTTCCAGCGCGTGCGGGTCGTCGGCGCCGTCGAGGACGAGGAGCCAGCCGGTCCGCTCCTCCAGCCGCGTCCAGAGCACATCGGCGGGATCACGCCGCCCGGCACGCGCCTCCTCGACCTCGATCGCCGATGCGCCCAGCTCGGCGGCCAACGCCAGCAGGGACGACGTCACGGTCTGCGCGTCCGTGGCGGCGATCCACCACACGCGCCGCCCCGTTCTCCGCGCCCGCTCGGCGAGTGCGAGCGCAACGGTGGTCTTGCCGACCCCTCCAAGGCCACCCAGCACGTGGAACGCGCCGTCCGGCTCGGCCAGGCGCCGCTCCAGCCGCAGCAGCAAGTCCTCCCTGCCACGCACCTGAGGCAGCCGCCCGATCGGCGCCCGGAGCACCGGGACGGCGGACGCCCTCGGCCGCACTTCAGACGAAAGCATCTCAGGCGGACGCGTATCAAAAGAGGGCGTTTCAGAGGGAGGCGTTTCAGAGGGAGGCACTTGAGATGGAGGCGTTTCAGGCGGAGGCGGGACCGCGGGTGCCGAGACGCTCTGACGGGGGGTTCGGCGCAACTGCAGGACGGCGATGATCGCCGCGGCCACTCCCGCCAACGCCCCCACGACGCTCACGGGATCCATGTCGCAACTGTACGAAGTCCCTCGGCCCGCACGGTGCAGCTTTCGGTTGGCTCGGTGAAATTCCCAGCGAATTAGCGCGCCAATTGTGGCTTTGGAAAGGTTTATCCCGATGGCCCAGGATGTGCTGGAGGTGCGGTCGCCGGGCGACTTGCTCGGCTCCGGCATGCGTCCCATCTTTGCCTGCCTGGAGTGGGCGGGCCGGGACAACGGGCGAGGTCATCGAGCCGCCGCGCCCGCCGCATCGGGATCGGTGCTGGTCCCGTCCTCTTGGTCGCGGAGCATGCGCAAGACGGTCGCCGCCGAGGGGCGCCATCCGCGACCTGCGCGACCCCAGCGATCCGGACGCTGCCGAAGACGACGACGAGATCTGAACGTCCGGCGGGGCCGCCCGCGTATTCATCTAGCGAGCGGTTCGTTGAACGCTTGGACCGCGCCTTGGGGCTGGCCGTAGTGGCGATCGTGGCTGGATGCCGGTCATTGATTCGGGATGTCGATGCCGGCCGCGCGCAGTTTCGCCTCGACCAGCGCGTTCAACCGGGCGATGGCTGGCGCTTGGTCTTCCCGGTGGTGGTTGACCAGTCCGTACCGGGCCGCGGCGTCGGACTGGCTCTGAGACCCGGTCGGCGTCGCCAGCAGCGCGCGGTCGGCCAGCAGCTTGTCGGCCAGCGCGGACGCCAGCTCCTCGATTCGCGGGTCCTCGGGATCCCAGAACATCGCATCGACGCCGCGCTTGGTCAGCTCGACGAACTCGGGATCGTCGAGCGAGTGTTCGAGCCGGGTCAGGAAGCTGTCGAAGATCTCCGGAACCAGTGCCCGGGCCAGCACCAGAGCCTCCCGTTGGGTGGCCACGTAGTCGGGGCTGAAGCCGAGATCGGCCAGTCGGTCCAAGAGCGCGCAGGCCCGGTCGGGCAGCAGGGCCCGGTCACCGTGGGCGAGCCGGTGCAGCGTGTCGCGGCGCGCGATCAGATCCTCGATCCGTTCGGTGAGCCGACGATGGACGTCGTCCAGCGCGGCGGCGAACGGTTCGGGATCGGAGTCGAGCAGGTCACCGATCTCGGCTAGCGGCACGCCGGCCTCGGCCAGCGTCCGGACCTGAACCAGCCGCAGCAGGTCGGCCGACCGATAACGCCGGTAGCCCGAACCGTCACGTTTCGGCTCGGCGACCAGGCCGAGCCGGTGATAGTGCCGTACGGTCTTGATCGTGACGCCGACGAACGCCGCCGCCTGACCGATTGTGAGCCCGTCTGCCATCGGCTCAGCGCACCTCCAGATCGCGGGTGGCTGTGGTCTCGCACACCGCATTGGCGACGGCCCGGAAGTCCTTGCGCGGGATGGAGCCGTGGTAGCCGGCGACCTTCGCATTCACCTTGGGGTACTGGTCGCAGGCGATCACAGGGCCAGGGTAGCGCGCATCTGTTCCAGTCCATCACCGCGCCGGACCGCGCGGACCGCGGCCCAATCTCTGGCCCAGGCCCCGGGGACGCCTGAGGTCGGCGCAGGTCAGCCCATGATCGCGACAGAGGTTGACCTTGACCTTAGGTCAGGGTGCACGCTCATCGTATGGCCGCCTCGAAGGGGCCGGTGGCCACCAGGGCCGCCGTGAGATCGAACACTGTGGACAAGGAGATTCATGATGGAACAAAGCAACAGCGGTTTCTCCGAGGCAGGGCTGCGCCGCCTGCGCGAGGTGCTGGCACGCCATGTCGAGTCCGGAAAGATTCCCGGGCTGGTCGCCCTGGTCAGCCGGGGAGGCCAGACGCACGTCGAAGCGATCGGGACGATGCGCGCCGAGGGCGGCGCGCCGATGCGCCGGGACACGATCTTCCGGATGGCGTCGGTGTCCAAGCCGGTCACGACGGCGGCGGCGATGGTCCTGCTCGACGAGTGCAGGCTGCGGCTGGACGAGCCGGTGGATCCGTGGCTGCCCGAACTCGCCGACCGGCGCGTGTTGACGCGGCCCGACGGCCCGATAGAGGACACGGTCCCGGCGCGGCGGCCGATCACCGTACGGGACCTGCTGACCTCCACGTTCGGGCTCGGAGTCGATTTCGAGTTGATGGATTCCCCGATCAGGGCCGCGACCTTCAAGGCAACCGACTACAGCGTGGCATCCGGTCCGGCGCCCCACCCGGACGAGTGGATGCGCCGCCTCGGCGAACTGCCGCTGTCGTACCAGCCCGGACAGCGGTGGCTGTACGACCTCAGCTACGAGGTGCTCGGCGTGCTGGTCGCCCGGGTCACCGGCCGGTTGTTGGAGACGTTCCTGCGCGAGCGGATCTTCGACCCGCTGGGCATGACCGACACCGGGTTCCACGTGCCCGCCGGCAAGATCGACCGGCTGCCCCCCCTGTACGGGCCCGACCCGCAGACCGGCGAGTTCACCGTGTGGGACGAGGCGGAAGGCGGACGGGCCAGCCAGCCTCCGGCGTTCCAGGGCGCCAGCGCGCTGGTCTCCACCGTCGAGGACTACCGCGCCTACTTCCAGATGCTGCTCAATGGCGGGATGCACGAAGGCCGGCGGATCTTGTCCCGGGCCGCAGTGGAGCTGATGACCACCAACCGCCTCACCCCCGAGCAAGAGGCTGCCCGGGACACCATGTACCGGAACATCGCCCATCTGACATCTGGCCAGGCGTTGCACGGGGGCTGGGGCTTCGGGATGGGGGTGCGCACCTACCGCGGCGACTACGCCCCCATCGGCCAGTTCGGCTGGGATGGCGGCACCGGCACCACCGTCTACGCCGACCCGACCAACCGGCTCACCGGAATCCTGTTCACCCAGGTCGGGATGTCCACCCTGGATTCAATGCGGCTCATCAACGACTTCTGGACCACCACCTACCAGGCACTCGACGACTGACTCCGAGCGCGGACGCCGGGCCGAGCAGGCACAACCGGTCGACGATACGTCGCCAGTCAACGATCAATAAGACCCTGAAAGTACGCAAGTCAGCACGTACAGTAAGATCTATCGCGTGTAAGCGGTCTTTACCACGGCATCCGCTGTCAGGGGATTGCCCGGTTGCAGTCTCCTATTGCCGCCGGTTATGGGACCGGAATCGAGCAGCGGACACGCAGAGGGACAGAGCGGCGAAACATAAGGGCTCTTCGCACCGGTGATAGAAGCGAAACAGCCGATCGGCGATGACGTGCCGATCGGGATGGATATGGGGCCGATCGCCGGGTTCACACAGCCGGGGTGGCGGTTCGTAGATCGTTCCAGTGGTGGGCACAGTTGTCGGATGGGAGACCTTCGAAAGTGTGAGCGGGGTCGCTCTCCAGGTCGGGTGGTTGCTGGTCCAGGGAGAGCGCGTGGTAGGCCGAGGCTTTGTACATGGCTGTCGTGACGTCGAGGGCTGCAACCACCCAGGTGTGCGGGGCCTCGCCGTCGAATCGCTCGGTGCCAGCGTGTCACGGTGAAGGTCCTCATAGAGCTTCGCCCCGGAGAATCTGATCGAAGGTACGCCTGGCCGCCGAGGTCAGCGACCACGCGGTTTCGTGGACGGTGCCCTCCTTCCGATCCGTACGGCGGACGAAGCCCTGACCGGCGACGGCGCATAGCTCGTTCGTCATCGCCTTGCACGCACAGGTGTGCGAGACCACGCGGATGCGGGGCGCCCGGTTGGCCGGTTCGTGCCAGGACAGGTTGACGCGGTCTGGCTTGGGCGGCTCGACGCGCCGCGTTCGAGAATGGCTGGTCACGAGCGTCATGCCCGTGGTCGCCGGCCTGGTGCACGCCACAACCCGGCTCTGGCGTCTTGCGCCACGTCGAAGTCGTGGATGTCCTCAGGTCTAGGACTCGGAGGGGGCTGCTGACCCCGCGCTTCGTGGCCGTCCTGGAAGGTGTGAGGGGTCCGCGGCCCGGTGGGTCGCCCGCGCGCCCGCCCCGGCGCGGTCGCCGCCGACAAGGCGTACTCCTCCCGCGCCAATCGCGCCTACCTGCGCGACGCGGTTTCAAGGCCGTCATCCCGGAGAAGGCCGACCAAGCGGCCAACCGGAAGATGAGAGGCCGCCGTGGTGGACGGCCTCTCAGCCACGACGACCAGTAGTACAAGGAGCGCAGCGCCGCCGAGCGATGCATCAACCAGACCAAAGACTGGCGGGGGCTGGTCACCCGCTACGACAAGGCACCTGCCAGTTACCTCGCCGGCCTCCTTACGAGGAGCCCTGATTTGGATCCGCAGCCTCCAACCCGCCGTCTCAACCAGGAACAGGCCCTTAGTCTGGGATTCATGTGGGTTCAGCTTTCCGCCTTCATCGGCGTGTCGATCGTCGTTATCTGCACCCCGGGCCCTGACACGGCGCTCACCGTACGCAACGCGTTCTCAGGCGGGCGCCGGGGCGGCATCTGGACCGCAGCAGGCGTGGCCATCGGCCAGGCCATCTGGACGGTGGCCACCAGCCTCGGCATCGCCGGGCTTATCCACGCCTCGGAACCTGCGTTCCTGGTGATGAAGTTCGCGGGCGCCGCCTACCTGGTGTATCTGGGACTGCAGTCATTGCGGGCGGCCTGGCGTGGAAGCGGCCCGGACGCCGCGGGCGGCCCACTCCTGCATCTGACCCCGGGCCGGTCTCTACGCCAGGGGTTGATCAACGACCTGGCGAACCCCAAGATGGCGGCGTTCTTCATGAGCCTTCTGCCACAGTTCGCCCCCGGCGGGGACTTCGTTACGATGATGCTGCTCGGGTTGCTGTTCTCGCTGATAACTTTCGCGTGGCTCACGTGCTACACCGTGGCGATCAACAAGGCGCGGACGCTGTTCAACCGCTCGCGGGTGCGGCGTGCTATGGACGCCGTCACAGGAACGGTGCTGATCGCTTTTGGTGTCCGTCTGGCCCTCTCACAGCGCTAACGCCGAAGGCACGCTCGGTCGCCAACCGGGATCGCGCGCCCCGCTGAATGTGCTGCTCCGCCGCTTTCCCTCCTTGCGCGGTCGCGCAGGAGGACATCGATTTCCGCACATACACCGTCACCTACGACGTTCGCGGCCTCCCAGTCACCTGGACACCACACCTGGACCTTGGAGAGCTGGCATGACCTCCAACACGGTATTTCGGCGTACACCCTCCACGCCGTACGAGTGGTCGGCCAACGTGGCCCGCCAGCTCGGTCACAAAGCTGTGCTGCTCACCCACGAGGGCTGGGGCCACGGCATCTACGGCAGGACCGAGTGCATCACGACAGCGATGGACAAGTACCTGCTCACACTGACCGTGCCTCCGCAGGGCTTCCACTGCCCGGCGGACCAGGAAGTCGGGGCCAAGGCCAAGCGGCAGTAGACCGACGGGCGGCCGACGGTCGGGCTGACGTCGGCCGCCATGCGACCTTCTGCGAGGTGAGGAACTCCGCGGTGCGGGGCGCGCTATCGCCGCGCTAACCGGCGGCCAGTGCCCGTCCGGATAATCGCCACGACCGTCAGTAGGCAGGCGATACGAGGAGGCAGGACGTGAGAGTGCTCATCGACAGGGCTCTGGCGCTGGTACTTCCGGAAGAGAAGGCGTCGGCGGTGTGCGGATACCAGTACAAGTGCTTCTCGAACGGCTGGCACAGGCGGCTGTGCTGCTCGTCTTCCGGCGACAACTGCTCACCCTGGCAGCGGCTCGGCTCCAGCTGCCCGGTTTAGCGAGAAGGCCTGCCACGGGCTGAGATGCAGGTATGCGCAGATCTCGGCGTTGGACAGCCCGCGCGCGATCAGTGTGAGCACCTCGCGCTCCCGCTCGGTGACCCCGTCCAGGTCCGGGGCGAGCGGCGGCGTCGCCGGGCGCCGGGTGAATTCGGCGATCAACCGGCGGGTGACCGTGGGCGCGAGCAGCGCTTCGCCGGCGGCGACCACCCGGATCGCGGTGAGCAGGCCGTCCGGCGGGGTGTCCTTGAGCAGGAACCCGCCGGCGCCTGCGCGCAGCCCCGCGTAGACGTAGGCGTCCAGGTCGAACGTGGTGAGGATGAGCACCCGCACGCTGGCCGTCTCTCCCGGGGGGCAGTGCCGAGCGCTTCCCGAACCGCATCCCGGGCACGGGGCACCTCTGGCTGGGGTGGCCGCCGGACCTCGGCGAGCCGGCGCGGGATGATGTTGCCGCCGGAGCAGACGAGCGGATGCCTCAGGCATGGCGTGGGACGTCGGCCGGCAGATGCCCGGGCGGGCGGATACGGCATACAGGTCGGTCGCGGCATATATTTCGAAATTTCTTGATGAATGCTGCTATGAAACGGGGCGACAGTACGATGGCTGGATGTCACAACCCGCTGCTGTGTTCGCGTTACGCAGCCGATAGCTGGATTGATATCCAGCGAAACATGTCACGCAACGCTGGATCAGCGTCGTAAAGGACTCGGGAAGCGAAGTGTGGCGATCCGCGCTGTCAGGCGCCCGGGGGCCGCTTCTCATCGTGACAGCCGGCGGACATGACAGGAAAGGCGGAAATGAACGTCAGGCGCCTGGAAGCGCAGCCTGAAAGGCTGTCCGGCGACGCCGCGCGGCTGCGTGCGCTGGCCGGCGAGCTCGGCAAGGTCAGGTCGGTGCTGGAGGGGGAGATCGCCGCCAACGAGGGCTGGGAGAGGGACGACAAGGCGGGCCGGCAGCTCGCGGAATCGCTCAAGCCCAACGGCGGGGTCGCGACGCAGGTGTTCGGCCAGGTGATCACGCAACTGTCCGGCACGGCGGACGGCGTCGGGGACATGGGGCGCCTCATGGCGGAGGCCGACGGCGACACGGGGCCGAAGGCCTGATCCATGGAGTTCCCCGCCTGGGCCGAGTGGGCGGCCGGATGGCTCGGCGGCTGCAAGTGGCCGGATGTCGACATCGAGGCCATGCGCCGCCTCGGCGACGCGTGGCTGCGCGCGGCGGACGACGTGAAGGCGCTCCTTCCCGACCTGGACGAGGCGCTCGGCAAGGTGAGGTCGCACAACAAGGGCGACTCGTCCGAGGCGTTCTCGGCCCACGCGAGCGAGCTGCGTGAGTCGGCCGGACGGCTCGAACAACTCTGCCGGGCCATGGGCACCCAGTTCAAGGACGCCGCCACCGAGATCGAGTACGCCCAGATGATGATCCTCGCCACGCTGGCCGTGGTGGTCGTGTCGATCGTGAGGCTCGTGACCGCGCTCTGGACCGGCGGAATCACCGCGGGTGCGGTCGCGGCCCGGCTGGCTCAGCAGCGGATGCGGATCACGCTCATCTACCGGCAGCTCCTGCAGGCCATGCTGCGGTACGCCGCCGTCGACTTCGCGACGGGGGCCGGGCTGTCGATGGCGGTCCAGGGCATACAGGCGTTCCAGGGCAACCGCGGTCGGATCGATCTCGGCAAGGCCGCCATCGAGGGCTTCCAGGAGGCCATGGAGTCGGTGGTGCAGAGTCTCACCCAGGGTGCCCTGAACCGCAGGGGCGCGCCGGATGCGACCGGCATCGCCGACGCCAGCAGGATGCTGCTGCTGCGATCCGCCGGCCAGAGCGCGTTCAGCGGTGCCACCGGGGGAGCCGCCGCGGCCGCTGTGATGGGTTTCATCACGGGTCAGCCCGTCTCGCTCGAAGACCTGGCCCGCGCGGGTGCCTCCCAGTCCGTCATCGGCACCGCTACGGACATCCGCGAGCTGATCACCCCGTTCGAAGCGGGCTCGACATCCGCCGCGCCCGTTTCCGGGCTTCCCGGGGCCGCCGACCCCACCACCGCGCCCGTTCCCGGGGTCGCCGACTCCGCTCCCGCGGCGGACGCGTCTCTCCCGCCAGCCGGATCGCCGACAGTGGGCACCAACCCCACGCCGGTTCCGTCGGCCGGGTCCACGCCGGCCCCGTCCGACCCTCCCGCCGCCGCGTCCTCCTCCACCTCGGCCTCCCCGGCATCCGGCCTCGCAGGGCACGAAGACGGCGAGCCGTTGCCCGCCGCGCCTTCCCGCGCACTGCCGGATTCCGGAGCGCCGAGCACGCCTGCGGCCCCTGCCTCCCCCTCTGGTGACGACGCGGGACTCACGAGCGAGGACGTCGTGCCGTCCACGGCCGATCTGATGAGCGCGCTCGGCGGCTCGTACGTCCCGGCCACCGGCCATGCCGCTTCGTCTCCGGATCCGTCGTGGAGTGCGCCGGCGGGGAGCAGCGGCTCCTCCCCTTCGCAGGTGCGGAGCCCCGAACCGGCTCCCGTGAGCTCCCCGCCCGTGGCTCAGGACGGCTCGCCCCACGGAAGCACGCCGGGTCCTGCCGCCTCGCCGTCGGCGTCGGGTGCTTCCGCCTCGCCCCCCGCACCGGGTCCTGCCGCCTCGCCCTCCGTGTCGGGTGCTTCCGCCTCGCCGTCCGCGTCAGGCTCTGCCGTCCCGCCCTCCGCGTCGGCTCAGGCGGCGACCGCGGCCAACAGCGCTCCTGGCGGAGGAGCGGTACCCATCGCGGCACGGGACACGGGCTCCGGCGCCCACGGCAGGAGGGAGACCCCGGCCCCGGCTCCGTCCGGGGACGGTGGCGCGGTGTCGAAGCAGGCAGGGCCGGAGACGCATGAGGGGGAAGCCCGGGAGGCGGAACGCCTGGCCGAACGTCTGCGTGCCGCCGGCCTTCGCGTCGATCTCGGCGGCATTCACCCGGAGGCCGCGCGCGCGAGTGCGGCGGTGGTACAAAGGCTGGCCGAGGGCTATCCGGTCGCCGCTCTCCGCCACTTCCGGGTCGTGAACTTCGACGAAGAGTTCGGTCACCTTCCCGGTGCGGAAACCCAGCCCGCCGTGGCCGTCACCAATGGGAAACGCCGGGGCGTGTACCTCAACCAGCGGCATTTCGCCGACCACGCCGGCATGGTGGAACGTGGAGCGCGGGACGAGGAAACCGGCCGCACGGTGCCCGGCGGGGGCACGGTCGAAGGCATCGTGTATCACGAGTACGGTCATCAACTCGCCGAGGGCATGCTGGACGATCCCGCCATCCGTGCGGAGCTCGACCAGGTCGTGTCCCGGGCGCTGCGCATGCCGTACGACGCGGAGGGCTTCCACGACGATCCGGCGATCAGGACCGAGGTCGAGTGGCACCTGTCGACCATCGGAGCGTCCGACCCGCACGAGATGATCGCGGAGGCGTTCACCGAATACCACAACGCCGAACGTCCGCGCCCGCTGGCCACGGCGATCGGCCGGGTGATCGACCGGCACATGTCCCGTGACACGGCGAGCCGGCCTCGTCCTCCCGCGGACGGTTTTCCCCGCACACGGGAGCCCGAAGAGGTGCATGCCCGGGACGCCTTCTCCTCGCCGGAGAACGACGCCGACGACTTCTGGGTGGACGTGGCGCTGGAGGCTTTCCGCATCGGGGAGGACCGCGCCGCCGCGGCGCAACAGAACCAGTGGGTCCGCTGGGAGGAGTGCAGGGTTCTCGAGCGCGAACTGGTTCTCGCCGCCGGGCTCGACGATATGACTGTCTGGCAGGAATTCAAACAGAACGGACGAGCCATACCGCCGGACCATCGACAGTGGCGAGAAATCAGAAAGGGCCACGACTATGTCTACGGGGCGCTGAAAAGCCACTTCGGAAGGACGCACGAGGAGCTCTATCCAGAGGGCGAAGGGGCAGCCGCGGGCATTCGGACGACGGTGGACGACGACCATGCCGGCCATGACGCGGGCCCGGCCGTGGCGGAGCCTCGCGCATCCGGCGCCAGGAGTGCCGGCGGCGGTGACCCCACGTCTTCCGATGTCGTCCCGTGGGTGAAGCGCGCCGAGGAGGAGGCCGAGGCGGCGGCGAGACGCGGCGAGTTCGTGCCCCCGCTGAACGATCCGTCGCTGCCCAACAGCGAGCGGATCGTGCAGCGGCAGATCCACCGGATCATCCGCCACATCGAGGACCGCCTGACGGACGTCATCGACACCGTCTGGACAGCGGGAATGGAGCACGTCAAGAAGCACCGGCCCGATCTGCACAGGAGCGACATTCATTTCGCTGGGCCCGCCAGGGAGGCTGCCATGAAGTACGCCCGCGAGGCGCTCACCGAGTGGTTCGCCGGCAACGGGGCGGGAATGTTCGACGAACATCATGGGTTCCGCGTCCGGGGCGGGGTCCATTACGACCGGCGTGGCCGCGAGGTGGATCTGTCGGCTGACGGGCGACTGCCGCTGCACAAGAGAATAGGTGCCGTCAGCGCCGACATCGTGATTGAGCGTACGGCATGGGAGGCGCGCCGCGGCGAGCGCTGGATACCCGCCCACATATTCGACCTGACGGTGAGGACGGAAAACGACCTCAAGCAGCGGGGGCGCGTGAAGGACCGACTGGGCCTCGGCCTCTTCCCCCGGGGCATCTCCCCAACGGGCTACGCCCCGCCCAACGAATATGCGGCCGGACGGGTCGACCCGCCGAAAACCGACGCCCAATGGGATGCTCTGTCGAATTATGTGATCGACAATCTCCGGCACCATGTCGATGACGTGGTGATGCGGACGACGCGGGAACCCCTCTACCGGGTGGACAACCGTAGCCCGGAGCTTTTGAAGGACACCGGTTTCCTGGCGAAAGACATCCACGACGCCGACCTGTACCAACACCTCGGGGCGGGAAACGGGGCCTTCGTGTCCACCAGCCGCAGCCCGGTGATGCCCTGGCGCGGGAAATACCAGTACGAGCTCGATCTGAGCGGCGGCATCGACGCGGACCGGACCGTCGGCAGCGAACTGTACGGTGGGCGCCAGCAGGAGGTCGCCGTCCCCGGGGGATTTCCTTACAAACACGTGCGCAGATACCGGGTGATGCTGAATCAGGAAGACGTCGGCAACGGTTTGGCCGAGCCGGAATACGGTCCCTGGTGCGACAACCCTGACTACGAACCGCCATAGTGAAGGCAGGAGAGAGAGGATATGCGGCTACGGTCGGCCATCTGCGACGCGTGTTCCCGGATCAAGAAGCGGCCGAACCCGGCAGGGACGACGTCGCTCGACCGGTTCCTGCCCTTCTGTGAGGCCTTCCCCGGCGGCGTGCCGGACCAGATCTATTTCGGCGGCTTCGATCACCGTCGGCGTTATCCCGGCGACCGCGGCGTGCTTTTCGAGTTGCGCGACGGCGGGGAGCCCGCATTGGCCGCCTACGAGCGGGACTCCGGCGGGTGAGGGGCACCCCGCCTGACAGGCGCGGGTGGTTCGCGTTCTCGTCGCTTCGGGCGCCCTCTGTCAGGGAGTCGACGAATCGGGACATGCCGGTGAGCCACCGGTCCGGGTTCTCGGCCTTGCGGCGTACGCACTCCGCCACCTCCGGATGCGGAAATATGTGGAACCGCTCCGCCTCCAGGCCTTCGATCCCCGCGTCCGCGACATCCGCCGCGTCCAGGATGGGCGCGGCGGCGCCGACGGCCCTGGCGGTCAGGTGGTCGTCCGCCAGGCCCTGCCCCAGCATCGCCGTACGCACCTCCTGCGGGCACAATACGCTGGCCCCGATGCCCTTGGAGGCGTAGTGGATGGCCAGCCATTCGGCGAGCGCGATCGCCGCCGCCTTCGTCACCGCGTACGGCGCGTCGCCGGGCAGCTGATCAGCCCGGCCGCCGAGCAGGTGTTGAGCAGGTGGCCCCGGCCGCGAGCGATCATGGACGGTACGGCGGCGCGGGCGGCGTAGACGTGGGCCAGCACGTTGACCGTTTAGAGGCGGCTCCAGTCCTGGCCCCCTCCGCGGCGAACCTGCGGGCCATCGCCCTGCCGATCCCGCCGGCCGCGCCCGTGACGACGACCTTGCCCTGTACGCGCATCCGTGCTCCTCCTGGGACTGAGCCGATCGGCCGGAACCAGAACATTATTCTACGGCGATGGCGAGGGCTCCAGATGAGAGTTTTCTCATCCGGACCTCAGCGTGGTCTCCTCGAAAGGCGTCATGCTCGGCCCCATGAAGCAGCGGGGAACGGTGATCCTCCTCGTCCTGGCGGCGGCCGTGGCGGGATTCATGTCGGTAGGGTTGGTGCAGGCGGCCGAGGAGCCCGATCTGGGCGGGCCCGTCGTGGTGACGCCCTCACCCGACGGGCACAGCACGTCCGATCCCCGAACATCCAGTCCCACCCCGAGCGGCCAGAAGACCTCCGAGCCCGCCGTCTCCGGCTCGCCGTCCAAGAGCCCCGGTCCCCGCCACAGCGCAGGCTCCACACCGCGAAAGACGAAGGCCGAGCCGGTCAAACCGCCCTCGCCGAGACCGGGCGGCGGCGATGACGACGACGATGACGGCGATGATGGTGGCGGCGATGACGACGACTGACGAGGAGGTCACATGCGGGTGAGCGCCCGTGCCCGGATCGTGGGCTGGATGCTCGCCGTCGTCGGCCTCGCCCTGTCAGTATCGATCTTCGCAACCTGGTCCATCCTGCTCGCCCGGCTCGACAGCCGGATCAACCTCGAGATCAGCAACGAGGTGGACAAACTGCGCGCTTATGTCCACCCGGAGACCGGCCACTCGTTCACCGCACTCGAAGACCTGCTCGACGGATACCTGTCGGTCAACACACCCGACCGGTGGGAGACCTTCTTCAGCATCGTCGACGGCGAGGCCCACAAGGTCACCGCCATCCCGCCGCCCGTACGCATCGACACCGACGCCGAGCTGGTCTCCGACATGGCCGAGGCCACCGAGGCCGAGCGCGGCACGGTCGAGAGCGCGGAAGGCCCGGTCAAATACGCCGTGATCCCGGTGCGGGTGCAGGGCGACCCCCGCCAGGGCCACTTCGTCGTGGCCATCTTCTACGACCGCCACCGCGACGAGATCGTGGAGGCGGTGAGCACGCTCGGGTTGTCCGCGCTGGCCGCGATGGCGCTGTCGGGCGGCGCCGGCTGGCTCGTGGCCGGACGCGTGCTCGCCCCCGTCCGGCTGGTCAGGCAGACCGCGGAGCAGATCAGCGACTCCACCGATCTCACGCGCCGGCTCGACGTGCCCGGCAACGACGACGTCGCCGCCCTGGCCGGAACGTTCAACCACATGCTCGACCGGCTGGAGCGCGCGTTCGTCGGGCAGCGGCGCTTCCTCGACGACGCCGGCCACGAGCTGCGCACCCCGATCACCGTCATCCGCGGTCACCTGGAGCTCATGGGCGAGGACCCCGCAGACCGCGCCGAGACCATCGCCCTGGTCACCGACGAGCTCGACCGCATGAACCGCATCGTCGACGACCTGCTCACCCTCGCCAAGGCCGAGCAGCCGGGGTTCCTCACGGTCGACGACGTCGAGCTGGCCGACCTGACGGTCAGCGTGGTCGCCAAGGCCCGCGCGCTCGGCGAACGCCGGTGGCGGGTCGACGAGGTGGCCGAGGCGCGGCTCCCGGCCGACCGCCAGCGGCTCACGCAGGCGCTCATGCAACTGGCGGCCAACGCCGTGCGCCACACCACCGACGGCGACCTGATCGCCGTCGGCTCCGCCGCCCGCGACCAGCAGGTGGAGCTCTGGGTACGCGACAGCGGCCCCGGCGTGCCGGCCGCCGAGCGCGAACGCATCTTCGGGCGGTTCGTGCGCGGCGCGGGCCGCACCGGCGCCCACGACGGTGCCGGCCTGGGGCTGGCCATCGTCAAATCCATCGCCGAGGCCCATGGGGGCGACGTGAAGGTGACGGAGGCTCCGGGCGGAGGAGCCTGCTTTGTCATGACCCTGCCGCTGCGGCAGCTATGGAGGCAGTGGTGAACCGTATTCTGATCGCCGAGGACGAATCCAGGATCGCCTCCTTCGTGGAGAAGGGGCTGCGGGCCAACGGCTTCGTGACCGCCGTGGTCGGCGACGGGGTCGCGGCGTACGACCTGGCCTGCGCGGGCGGGTTCGACCTGCTCATCCTCGACATCGGGCTGCCGCTGAGCGACGGGTTCACGGTGTTGCGGCGGCTGCGCGAGTCGAGGGTCACCATGCCCGTGATCATCCTGACCGCGCGTGACAGCGTGAGCGACACCGTGGCGGGGCTGGAGGGCGGCGCCGACGACTACATCGCCAAACCCTTCGCCTTCGAGGAGCTCCTGGCCAGGGTGCGGCTGAGGCTGCGCGCCGAGCGTACGCCCGAGGTGACCGTGCTGCGGGTCTCGGACCTGTCGCTCGACCTGCGCACGCGGCGGGCGTACGTCGGGGACCGCGCGGTCGACCTGTCCGCCAGGGAGTTCGCGCTGGCGGAGATCTTCTGCCGCCATCCCGACCAGGTGCTGACCCGCGAGCAGCTGCTCAGCCACGTGTGGGGCTTCGACTTCGACCCGGGCTCCAACGTCGTGGACGTGTACGTACGCTATCTGCGACGCAAGATCGGCGCCGAGCGCATCGAGACCGTCCGCGGCGCCGGTTACCGGATGAGAGCCGCCTAATCATCACCTCACGGTTGCTTCACCCCACACGTAGAAGCTGTTCATCAACGGCACTACAGAGGGAGAAAACGTGGCAACCGGGATGGTGATGGACCTCGCGGCGATCGTCGCGCTGGCCTACGGGCTCTACTATCGGCGGCACCACCGGCGCGACCTGCTGTTCGCCTACGTCGCGCTCAACGTGGGCATTTTCGCCGTGGTGTCGCTGCTGCTCGTCCAGCGGGTCGACATCGCGGTCGGGTTCGGGTTGTTCGGGGTGTTGTCGATCATCCGGCTGCGGTCCAGCGAGATCACCCAGCAGGAGATCGCCTACTACTTCATCGCGATCGTGCTGGGGCTGGTCAACGGCCTGGCCGGGGAGTGGCCGCTGACCGCGCTGCTGCTGAACGGCGTGCTGCTGGCGATCATGTACATCGCGGACCATCCCGGACTGCTCGGCCGCACCCGGCAGCAGGTCGTGACGCTGGACGTCGTCCACGCCGACCCCGACCTGCTCCGCGCGGACCTGGAGGGCCGGCTGCGCGCGCGGGTGCTGCACTGCGTGGTCACCCAGGTCGACTACGTACGCGACGTGACCGTGGTCGACGTCCGTTACGCGGTGCCGAAACCGGCGCCCACATCGGGGCCCAAGGCGACGATGGGAGTGCGGCGATGACTGGACCCGACGCGGACGTGCTGCTCGCCGGGGTGGCCGCGGCCGCCAGGCCGGTCGGGCTGGCGGACGTGCCCGAGCTGATGAGCCGGGTCGACTGCAAATATCTCGTGACGGGCACGACCATGGCCCGGCTGGCGGGGGAGCTGGGAGACCGGTTCTCCGTGCTCCGCATCGGCGGCAGACGGCAGTTCCGCTACACCTCGACCTACTTCGACACCCCCGACCTGCTCACCTTCCGCCAGCATCGGCAGGGGCGGCGGCGCAGGTTCAAGCTCCGTACCCGCACCTATCTGGACGGTGGCGGGCGGTGGCTGGAGCTCAAGCTCAGCGGCGCGCGCGGCAGCACCGACAAGCACCGCATCCCGTACGACGGGGTGCCCGCACACGTCCTCACCCAGGAGGCGTGCGACTTCGTGCACAACACCCTGGTCGGGGAGCTGCGCCTCGCCCCGCCCGCCGCGCTCGGACCGGTGTTGTCCACCGACTACCGGCGTGTGACGCTCATCGACCGGGCGGGGGCGGCCCGGCTCACCTGCGACACGGGGCTGCTCTGCCACGACGGGCGCCGGCGCGTGCCCGCGCGGCGCGACCTGGTGCTGCTGGAGTCGAAGTCGGCCGACGGCAGGGCCCTGGTCGACAGGGTGCTGCGCGGGTTGGGGGTGCGGCCGGTCAGTGTGAGCAAATATTGCATCGGGATGGCGGCGATGCGCGAACTGCCGGGCAGCAACCGCTGGCGTCCGGTGCTGCGACGCTTTCTCGAGCCTCAGGAGGAGATGTCCTGTCTCAGCCGAGCGGCCTAGTGATCGGCCATGGACGAGTCGATGCGGCAGGCGCTGGGGCTGACCACGCGCCACGTCAGGGACGGCGGGATCGTGCCGGAGGTTCTCGGAGAGACGCGGACGGTGCCGGGGTGAGCGTGCGCGACATGATCCGCCTGACCGTTTCCTCCAGGGAGCTGGTCTGGTCGATGACGATCTCGCCGGCGCCGGGGAGCAGGTCGCGTTCGACGTACCAGTCGCGCATCATGTCCGCGCCGAACTCCCTGCTCTGGGGGCGGGTGGCGTGGCGGCGCAGGGTCTCCTCGAAGGAGACGTCGAGGTAGAAGAAGTGGCTGCGGTCCGGGTGGTCGCGGCGCAGCGCGGTCAGCATGTCGCCGTATCTTCCGCTGGTGAGGATGCCCTCCAGGATGACGTGGTGGCCGTGGTCGAGGGCGTAGCGGGTGACGGTGTCGATGAGGCCGATGTTCACGCCGCCGGGCTGGTCGAGCTCGCGCAGGATCTCGCGGCGCAGCACGTCCTGGCTGACGATGGCCAGGCCGCGCCCGCCGTAGGCGTCGCGGAGGGCTCGCGCGACCGTGGTCTTGCCCGAGCCGGAGTTGCCGCGCAACACGATCAGCTGGGTCTGGTCCGAGCGTCCACGCACCGCACCAGGCTAACCGCCCCACCGCATCCGTTTATTCGGGACCTGGCCGGTGATAGGCACCGTAACGACCTGCAGCGATGCCCGGCCACGAGGGAAGTCTTCATGCTTGAGCGCATCCACGAGATACCGGGCGTCTCGCTGAGCGCCGACGACTACCTCGACGACTTCTGGCCGAGCTACCGCCGGATGGACGACGTGTTGTGGAAGGTCGAGCGGGTGCAGAGCTTCTCCGGAGCCGGAGAACCGGGATGGGCCGCGCTGACGGAGGGCGACCGGGGCCGGTCGCTCAGGCTGATCGACGACGGGCCGGCCGCGTCCGGGGGGTTCGCGCGCAGGCGGCTGCGAATCGTCGAGCCGCCCATCACCTCCTACCTGCGGTGGGAGATGCACGTGCTGGCGTTGCGCGGCGCGGCGGGCGAGGAGGTGCGGGTGCTCGCCGCTCAGCAGGTGGCCGATCTGGAGATCGACCGGCGGCTGCCCGAGCTGGTGGTGCTGGGGACCTCGGTGATGTACGAGGTGACGTACGACGCCTCGGGCATCCACAGCGGCGCCCGGCGGATCGACGACCAGGAGGCGATCGCCGCCTGCCGGGGCGAGCTGGACAAGCTGTTCACCGCCGGGGAGGACTTCCTGGCCTACTACGAGCGCGAGATCGTCCCGCTGCCTGCTCCCCAGGTGGCCGTCTGAAGCAGTGAGGCTGCCTGTCTCATATCCCGACGAGGAGGAAAGAGTCCTGCCGACGTCTCAGAGGGGCAGGTCGCCGGTGGCGGAGGCGGTCGAGCCGGTGGCCTGGTAGGCGGCGATGGTGCGTTCGGCGATGCGCATCTGGTGGATCTCGTCGGCTCCGTCGGCGAAGCGGGCCCAGCGGGCATGCTGGAACATGTGCGCCAGCGGCGTGTCCGTCGAGTAGCCGAGCGCCCCGTGCACCTGGATGGCCCGGTCGATGATGCGGTTGAGGCTGTTCGCGACGAAGTGTTTGGCCATCGAGACCTCGGTGCGGAAGTCCTCACCTTTGTCGATCTTCGAGGCGGCGTGCAGCACCATCAGCTTGCACTGGTAGAGCTCCATGGCCGAGTCGGCGATCAGCCACTGGATGCCCTGCTTCTCGGCCAGCAGGGACCCGTGGCTGTAGCGGGTGAGCGCGCGGCCGACCATCATGTCCAGGGCCGATTCCGCCTGGGAGATCCAGCGCATGCAGTGGGCGAGCCGGGCCGGGCCCAGACGGTACTGGCCGAGGCGGTGGCCGTTGCCGCGGCCGCCGAGGATCTGGCTGCCGGGCAACCGCAGGTCCTCGATGACGATCTCGCTGTGGCCGGTCGAGCCGTGCATCGTCTCGACCTCGCGCACGTCGTTCCAGCCGGGGTCGGGCAGGTCGACGAGGAAGGCGGTGTTGGCGCCGCGCGAGCCCTCGGGCACGTCCTGCTCGGTCCTGGCGATGAGGATGGCGAAGTTGGCGCGGCGGGCGTTGGAGATGAACCACTTGTGGCCGTTGATCACCCACTCGTCGCCATCGGGTACGGCGGTCGTCTGGATCAGGGTGGGGTCGGAGCCCGCCACCTCCGGCTCGGTCATGGCGAAGCATGACATCGTGGTGCCCTCAAGGAGGGGCCGGAGGTATCTCTCCTTCTGCTCGTCGTTCGCCCAGTGCAGCAGCGTGTGCATGTTGCCCTCGTCGGGGGCGCTGCAGTTGAGCACCCACGGGCCGATGCGGGTCTTGGCGGCCTCCGACTGCACCATGGCCAGCTCCACGTGGCCGAGGCCCATGCCGCCCCACTCCTTCGGCATGTGGGGCAGCCACAGTCCTTCGGCCCTGGCGAGGGAGCGCAGGTGGAAGATCGTGCGGAGGTACGCGTCGCGGTCGCCCTCCTTCAGGTCCTCCATGGCGGGGGCCACGGTGCCCTGGATGAAGGCGCGGACCCGCTTGCGGATCTCCTCGTGCTCGGGGGCGAGGGTGAAATCGATGGCCATGCTGCTCCTTACGGTGAGTCAGTGGGGTGGTGGCAGGCGAGCCAGTGGTCCTCGCCGACCCGCCGGATCCGGGGCTCCTCATCGGCGCACCTGGCCGACGCGCGCGGGCAGCGGGTACGGAAACGGCACCCGGTCGGCGGGTCGACGGGCGACGGCGGTTCGCCGCTGATCAGGGTGTCGGCCGGCGGGAGGTTCAGGTCGCCGTCGGGGATGGAGGCGATGAGCGCTCGCGTGTACGGATGGGCGGGACGGGAGATCAGCTCGTCGCTCGGCGCGAGCTCGCACACCTTGCCCAGGTACATCACCATGATCCGGTCGCTGACGTTCTTCACCACGGCCAGGTCGTGGGCGATGAACACGAGCGTGAGCCGGTAGCGGTCCTTGAGGTCCTCCAGCAGGCCGAGGATCTGCGCCTGCACCGAGACGTCCAGCGCCGACACGGGCTCGTCGCAGATCACCACCTCGGGATCGAGGATCAGCGCCCTGGCGATGGAGATGCGCTGGCACTGCCCGCCGGAGAACTCGTGCGGCCGCCGTACCGCCGCCGCCTCAGGATCCAGGCCGACCGCCTCCAGGACCTCGTCCACCCGGTCGCCGGGCAGGTCCCACACGCGGGGGCCCTCTCCGACGATCTCGCGGACGCGGCGGCGCGGGTTGAGGGAGGAGATGGGGTCCTGGAAGATCATCTGGAGGCGGCGCCGGGTTCTGCGCAGGGCCTCGCCGCGCAGGGCGGTCAGCTCCAGCCCGTCGAGCCGGACGGAGCCGGACCGTGGCGGCGGGAGCTGGACCAGCGCCCTGGCGGCACTCGACTTGCCGCAGCCGGACTCGCCGACGATTCCGAGCGTTTCGCCCCGCGCCAGGTCGAAGCTCACGCCGGAGACCGCCCGTACGGTTCGGCCGCGTCCGGTGGGGAACTCCACGACCAGATCCTCCACCCGCAGCAGCACCTCGTCACGGGGACGCAGGTGTGCGTTTCCGCTACCGGCCACCGCTGTCCGCCCTTTCCTTGAGAGTTTCCGCGTGGTCGCGCGGGTACCAGCAGGCGTAGGAGGCGGCCAGCGGCGGCGCCTCGCGCGCGCACCGGTCCCGCGCGTACGGGCAGCGCGGCTGGAAGGCGCATCCCCGCGGCAGGTCCACCAGATCGGGCGGCCGGCCGGGGATGACGCGCAGCCGGTGGTGCACGGGGTCGGTCAGCCGGGGCGCGGCCTGCAACAACGCCTCCGTGTAAGGCATCCGCGGCCGGGCGAACACCTTCGCCGCGGGCCCCCGCTCCACGACCCTGCCCGCGTACATCACGATCACCTCGTCCGCCCACCGGGCCACCACCGACAGGTCGTGGCTGACCAGCACCACCGCCATGTCCCGCTCCTCGCGCAGCCGGTGCAGCAGCCGCAGCACTTGGTCCTGGATGGTGACGTCGAGCGCGGTCGTCGGCTCGTCGGCGAACAACACGTCGGGCCCGCACGACAACGCCATCGCGATCGTCACCCGCTGCCGCATGCCGCCGGACAACTGGTGCGGGTAGCGGCGCAACGTGCGCTCGGGGTCGGGGATGCCGACGGAGGTCAGCAGCCGCACGGCCTCGGCACGGGCCTGCTTGCGTCCCATGCCCAGGTGCACCCGCAGCGGCTCGGTCACCTGGGTGCCGATCGTGCGCACGGGGTTCAGCGCGGTCATCGGGTCCTGGAAGACGGTCCCGAGCCGGGGCCCGAGCACCGAGCGCATCTGGGCGGGGCTGTGGGCGGTCAGGTCGTCGCCCGACAGGTAGACGTGCCCGCCCCTGACGGAGGAGCCGGGCAGCAGGCCCAGGATCGAGCGGATCAGCATCGACTTGCCGGAGCCCGACTCGCCGACGATGGCCAGCGTCTTCCCGCGTTCCAGGGTGAAGGAGACGCCGTCCACGGCCTTGACGACGCCGCGCGGCGTGACGAAGTGCGTGCGCAGGTCCTCCGCCTGCAGCAGGCAGTCGGCGCGGACCTCGTGCTCGGCGGACGGCAGCGGGGCGGCGGCCGCCTGGCGCACCGGCTCCAGGCCGCTCTCCCGCACGTCCGTCAGCGACCTGAGCCGGTCGCCCACCAGGTTGAACGAGAGCACGGTCAGGAACATCACCACCGAGGGCGCCAGCACCACGTGCGGCGCGCTCTCCAGCAGCGTGCGGCCCTCGTTGATCAGCCCGCCCCAGGTGGGGGTGGGCGCCTGGACGGACAGGCCCAGGAAGGCAAGGCTGCCCTCGGCGACCACGACCACGGCCATCCCGATGAACGCGTACGACGCCGCCGGCACCGCCACGTTCGGCACGATCTCCCGCCACAGGATGCGCCGGTCGCGGGTGCCGAGCACGCGGGCGGCCAGCACGAACTCGCGCTCGGCGTAGGTCAGCGTGGCGCCCCTGATGAGCCGGACCCAGGACGGCACGCCCAGCACGCCGAGGACGATGAGCACGTTGCGCAGGTTCGCCCCGGCGAAGGCCACCACGGCCAGCGCGAACACCAGCGCGGGGAACGCCTGCGCCACGTCGTTGACGGCCATGATGACCGCGTCGGTGGCGCGGCGGCGGTAGCCGGCCAGGATGCCGAGCGGCGCGCCGATGCCCAGGCCGAGCAGCACGGCTCCGATGCCCACGCCGAGCGAGACACGGGCGCCGTACACGATCCTGCTGAGCACGTCGCGGCCGAGGCCGTCGGTGCCGAACGGGTGCGCGGCGCTGGGCCCCGAGCGCGGCGGCCCGGCCAGCGTCTCGTCGTAGCGGGCCAGCGGCAGCACGTCGGCCAGGACCGCGGCCAGCAACACCAGCCCGATCCAGCCGGCGGAGGCCCAGAAACCCCACCCCAACCGGCTACGCACGCCGGATCCTGGGATCCACGGCGGCGTACACCAGGTCCACCGCGAAGTTGACCGCCACGTAACCGACCGAGATCAGCACGACGCCTCCCTGCACCGTCAGGTAGTCGCGGGAAAGGATGGAGTCGACGATGAGCCGCCCGACGCCGGGCAGGCCGAAGAGGGTCTCGATGATCACCGTGCCGCCGATGAGCGCGCCCAGGTTGAGCCCGACCGCGGTGATCAGGGAGATGGCGGACGGGCGCAGCGCGTGCCGCCACAGGATGCGGCGCGGCGACAGGCCGCGGGCGCGGGCCAGCGTGATGTAGTCCTCCTGGAGGGTGGCGATCAGGTCCGTACGCAGCAGCCGCGCGTAGACGGCGAGCTGGCCGCAGCCGAGCGTGATCGCCGGCAGGATCACCGAGGTCAGGTTCCAGCCCAGGTCGAGCGAGATGGGGGTCCAGCCGGTCGCCGGCACGACCTGCCAGGTGACGGCGAAGACCAGGATGAGCAGCACACCGAGCACGAAGACCGGGGTCGACAACAGGGCGAAGCTGAGCGCGGTGAGCGCCTGGTCCAGGGCCCGGCCGGCGCGGCGGGCGGCGGCCACGCCCACCGGGATCGCCAGGCCCAGCGCGATGACCTGCGCCGCGACCAGCAGCTCCAGGGTGACGGGCAGCCGCTCGGCCAGCTCGCTCGCGACGGGCATCCGGGTGATGTACGACTCGCCGAAGTCGCCGGTGACGAGCCCGCCGAGCCAGCCCAAATAGCGCACCAGCAGCGGCTGGTCCAGCCCGAGGTCCTGGCGGACCTGCGCGCGGGCCTCCTCGGTCGCCGACAGGCCCAGGATCTGCGTGACCGGGTCGCCGGGCAGCAGGTTGAGCAGCGCGTACGACAGGAAGGTCACGACGAGCAGGACCACGAGGAGCCGGACCAGCCGGTGGACAATGATCACTGCGGGTCGACCCAGAGCTGCGTGAACGGGTGGTAGGGGATGGGCGACCCGGTGAGCGGCAGGCCCTTCTCGCCGTCGGGCAGCAGCTGCTCGCCGATGCCGTGCACCTTCGTCCTGGCCACGATGGAGCCGGTGTTCAGGTGGTCGATGAACACGTACGGCACCAGCTCGCGCAGCCGCTGCTGCACGGTCGCGTACGCCTTCTTGCGCGCGGCCTCGTCCGGGTTGGTGCGGCCGACGTCGAAGGCGTCGCTGAGCTGCTTGTCCTTGAACCGGGTGAAGTTGAGGGACACCTTGCCGACGGGCTGGGAGTAGGCCTGGTGCAGCCAGATGTACTCGCCGTCGGGGTCGGGCGAGGAGAACGCGGTCCACACGGTGGCTGCGAAGTTGCCGGTGACGGCGCGGTTGATCAGGTCGGCCTGGTCGGCCTGCTTGATCGTGACGTCGATGCCGGCCTTGCGCCACATGTCCTGGGCCAGCTCGATGCCCTGCATGGTGTTCGGGTCGGGGGTGGAGATCATCTCGAAGCGGATCGGGCCCTTCTCGGCCTCCACCTCCTTGACCAGCGCCGCGGCCTTGCCCGGGTCGTAGGCGGGGTAGTCGCCGCCCTCGGCGTACCACGTGGAGTCCTTCGACCACGGGCCCTCGGCCGGCTCTGTCAGCCCGCCGCGCAGGGTCGAGATGACGGTCTCGCGGTCGGTGGCGTGGGCGAGCGCCTTGCGGACCCTGAGGTCGTCGAGCGGGGCCACGGTGGTGTTGAGCATGAACATGTACTCGGCCACGGCCATGCCCTCCGACCGGTGGACCGTGTAGGCGTCCTGCTGGGCGCCGTACTTGGTGAGGTCCTCGTCGCGGGAGGTGCCCATGGCGTCGATGCCGCCGGCGTCGAGCGTCTGGGCGCGGGTCTGGCTGTCGGGCAGGATGCGGAACTCGATCTCGTCCAGGTAGGGGAGCCCCTGACGCCAGTAGCGCGGGTTGCGCGTGACGACCATGCGGTTGTCCGGCACGTACTCCTTGAAGAGGAACGGCCCGGTGCCCACCGGTTCGAGGCTGGCCGCCTTGGGGTCCTTGAGCGAGGCGGGCGGCACGATCATGCCGACCTGCGCGTCCAGGTAGTAGGGGAAGGCCACCCACGGCTGCTTGAGCGCGACCTTGACCGTCATCGGGTCGACCAGCTCGAACGTCTTGACCGGGGCCAGCACCGCGGCGTTGAGCGGCGAGGCCTTCTGCGCCTCCAGGTTGGCCTTGACGATTTCACCGGTCAGGGCGATGCCGTCGGAGAACGAGATCCCGTCCCTGATCTTGATCGTCCACTCGTCGTGTCGCTCGTTGGGGGTGAGCGATTCGGCCAGGTTCGGTGTCCAGTCGCCGTTCGCGTCCACGGCCGTCAGGGTCTCGATGATCGTTCCGGCCATGCTGTAGCTCTGCCCCGCGAACTGGTCGGTGACGGGGTTGAACCCGTTGGCGTCCGCGCTCAACCCGTACACCAGGCGCCCGCCCTGGACGGGGCCGGACGCGGACGCGCCCGACTGCGGGGCGGCGACGGGGCGCTGCCCGCTGCACGCCAGCATCACCGCCGCTGCCAGCATCAACGTGGCCGGCGTTCTCCAGCGTTTCATCCACGCCTCCTCCCGGTCATCCCCCCGAGAGCAATTTCACCGATAGTACTATCGGTGAAATTCCGCACAAGAGCCGCGAGAGAATCGTTACGGGAGGGGAGGGCATCGATGACGAGCACACCGCTCAGCAGGAGCGAGGCGAAAGACCTGACCCGTCGCAAGCTGATCAGGGCCGGGCTCGCGATCCTCGACGAGGAGGGAGAGGCCGGGCTGACGACCGTCAAGGTCGCCAAGGCCGCCGGCATCGCTCAGTCGAGCTTCTACGTGCACTTCAAGGACATGCAGGAACTGCTGCGGGTGCTCGCCGAGGAGGGCGGCCGGCGGCTGCGCCACTCCATGCGCGAGGCGCGCCGGGCCGCCCGCGAGGCCCCCGGCGACCTCGAACGCCACCGCGACACCTTCCGCATCCCCCTGGAGGCCATCTGCCGCCACCCCGAGCTGCTCCGCATCCAGCTGCGGGCCCGGCACGACCCGTCGTCCTCGCTGCGCGACTTCGCCAAGGAGACCGCCGCAGCCTACCGCGAGCACCACGCCGCCGACCTGGCCGCCCTCGGCTACACCGCCGACGACGAGCACGGCAGGCGGCGGCTGGAGATGATCGCCGACGGCATCAACGCGGCCACCAACGCCCTCGCCATCGGCCACCTGGAGGGCCGCTACCCCGACCTCGACGAGGCGGCCGACATCCTGGTGGCCCTGTCGCGGGGCGCGCTGCGGCTGCTCAGGTCCGGCTCGGGCCGGGACGAAGGCCCGCGGCCTCCCGAGCCCGACGACCCGGCGCTACACGATTAGGGCTCAGAGCCCGCCGGCGAGTGCGGCGGCCGCCGCGTGGTCGAGCCTCCCGTCCACCACCGCCGTGACGACGCGCCTGGTCAGCGTGTCCTCGACGAGCAGCGGACGGTCCCACGCCAGCGCCTGGCCCACCCCCGGATACTCCTCGACACGCACGAACCAGGGGTCGTCGCCGTCCTGCGCGAACACCAGCGTCCAGTCCCGCCCGGCCGCGTCGGTGCCGGACATGGCGATCCAGCGGTCCCGGCTGCCGTGCACCGCCCGCTCGTCCCCCGGGAGGGTCGTCCTGGCGGTCGAGGCGCCGGGCGCGCGCCAGAAGAAGCCGCCGTAGCCGGCGCCCGCGCGGCCCTTGGTGGCCGAGCTGTTGATCTCCAGCGGGGCTCCGGTGAGGTTGGTGAGGGTGAACGCGAAGTCCAGGGCCCAGGCGTCCTGGAGCGGCCGTACGGTGACCGTGCGCTCCTCGCGGGCCATCAGCCCGCCGCCGGGCCCGATCCACTCCAGCTGCTCGACGAACCCGTCGTCGTGCAGCCGGGAGAACGCCACGTGCCGCTGGACGCCGTGATCGTCGAGCCAGGTGGGCCCCTGGTCCCTGACGTAGGTGCGGCCGCCCCAGAAGTTCGCCCCGCCCAGGTCCGCGATAGCCACGCCGGCGCCGAGGTGGTGGACGTGGTCCTCGGGCCTGACCTCGGTGACCTCGACGCCGCCCAGCGTCCGCACCCGGTGCAGGTAGGGACGGGGCGAGTCGGTCGCCGGCAGGCCGGGCCGCGTCTCGTAGCGGGCCACAGGGCGGTCGCCGGCCAGCAGCTCCACCCGGGTCCATGGCACGTCCAGCTCGGAGTAGAGCGCCAGCCGCTCGGTGCTGCGGGCGGTGAGGCCGGCGATGCCCGGCAGGACCCGGCGCACGACCTCGCCCCCGCCGTCCCGCTCGACCTCCTGGTGCCGCTCGGCGATCGGCAGCGGCTCGGGCGCCAGCCGCACCGCGTCCAGCACCTGCGTGAACGTCTCCGTACGGGCCAGCGGGACCAGCAGCGGGGTCCCCGTGCGCACGTGGTCGAGCAGGTTCTCCAGCAGGTCGGTGCGGTCGTACACGGTGGTCGTGACCGACCCGTCCGGCAGCTCGACCTTGACGCTGTCCTGGGTGTAGACGAGCGTGGCCCGGCCCGCGTCGCCGTGCACCACCAGGTACGGCTCGTGCCGCTCCGGCGCGCACAACGACACCGCGACGGTGAGCACGAGGCCGTCGTCCAGGCGGATCCGCACGCAGGACGTGTCGTCCGACTCGATCGTGTTGGCGCGGTAGAGCTCGGTCTCGATCTCCGCGATCGGGCCGTCCGCCAGGGCCAGGGCGGTCGCCACGGCGTGCGCGAACGGGTTTGTGAGCGCGCCGTCCACCACGTCGGCGCCGTCCAGCCGGCGCCTGCCCGACCAGGCCGAGCGGGTGAAGTAGGAGGCGGGACGCTCCCAGGCGCCCGCGCCGCCGATGCCGCGCACCCGCCCGAGCCCGCCGCTCGCGATCAGCTCGCGCAGCGCCGGGATCGCCGCGGAGCCGAGCGACTGGAAACCGACCTGGCAGGCCAGCCCCGTCTCCGCGACGGCGGCGGCGATCCTCTGGTGCGCCTCGGGCGTCGCCGCCGGCGGCTTCTCCAGCAGCACGTGCGAGCCCGCGTGCAGCGCGGTCACCGCGAGGTCGGCGTGGGTGTGGATCGGCGTGCAGATGATCGTGATCTCCGCGCCGGTCTTCGCGATCAGCTCGCGCAGGTCGGACGACTGCAGGGGCGCGCCGAAGCCCACCTCGACCGGGCGCACGTCGCAGATCCCGGCCAGCTCGGCCACGCCGGAGTCCGACAGCAGGTGAAGCTGACGCAGATGGTGCTGTCCGTGCCCGTGGGCTCCGGCCAGCACGATTCTCGCCGGCGTCATCACGACCACCTCAGCCCTAGCCCGGCGTGCGCGCCCGCGTGGAGCGCCCCGCCGGAGATCTCCACCGGGTACGGCTTCTCCAGCAGCCCGAGGGCGGCGAACGAGGCGTCCTCCACGTCCTCCACCATGGCGGGCAGCGGCAGGGCCAGCGCGAGCTGCCCCGACATCTCGCTCAGCAGGTGCGGGTAGACCGGCACGTCGTACGTCCTGGCCAGCTCCACGACGCGCAGGAACGGCGTGATGCCGCCGACCCGCGCCACGTTCGGCTGGACGACGTCGCACGCGCCGGCCGCCAGCAGGTCGCGGAAGCCGTACGTGGTGTAGACGTTCTCGCCGACGGCGACCGGCACGTCGGTGGAGCGGCGCAGCTCCACGTGCGCGGCCACGTCGTCGGCGGGCAGCGGCTCCTCGATCCAGTGCAGGTCGAACGCGCGGAGCGCGGCGAGCGCCCGCCGTGCCCGATGCAGGTCCCACCGCTGGTTGGCGTCGATCATCAGCAGCCGGTCGGGGCCGATCACCTCGCGGACCGCGGCCACCCGCGCCACGTCCTCGGCCAGGTCGGGGCGGCCCACCTTGATCTTGACGCCCCGGTAGCCGGCCGCCACCCAGCGGCGGGCCTGCGCGACCAGCTCCTCCAGGGAGTAGTGCAGGTTGACGCCGCTGCCGTAGACCGGGACCTCGTCGCGTCGCCGCCCGAGCACGCCTGCCAGGTCGCGTTCGCCGCAGCGCAGGTCCCACAGTGCCAGGTCGACCCCGGCCAGCGCGACGGTGGTGATCCCGCCGGGGCCCGCCTCCCGCAGGTGCCGCCAGAGCCGGTCCCACACCACCTCGGGGTGCGGGTCGAGACCGACCAGCGCCTCGCGCAGGTCGTGGTCGAGCAGCGCCTTGACGGCGTGCGCGCCGATCTGCGGCGTCCACGAGAAGCCGCTGCCGGTGCGCCCGTCCGCCAGCGTGACACGGGTGACGATCACGTGGTTGGCCGGCACGTCCGCGCCCCAGGGGCGGGGCAGCGGGACGCTGCGCAGCTCGGTACGCAGATCGGTGACGGTCATGACGCCGCCAGCTCGAGACCGGTCTTGATCAGCGCCTCCAGCTCCTCCAGATGCTGGTCGGTGACGTTTACCAGCGGCGGGCGGACGCCGCCCACGTCCAGGCCGCGCAGCCGGACGCCGGCCTTGACCAGGGAGACCGGGTAGCCGGAGACCTTGCCGCGCAGCCGTACGAGGGGGGCGTAGAACTCCGTCAGCAGCCGTTCGTCGCCGTTCAGGTAGGCCTTGGCGATCTCCGGCGCGAACGCGAACACCGCGCTGGAGTAGAGCTCCACGCCGATGCCCCGGTAGGCGGGCATGGTCAGCTCGGCCGTCGGCAGCCCGTTGAAGAACAGGAATCCGGGGAACCTCTCGCGCACGGCCAGCACGGTCCGCTGCATCCTGTCGATGTCGCCCAGGCCGTCCTTGAGCCCGATCACGCCGGGGACGCCGGCCAGCTCGACCACGGTGTCGGGCTCCAGCACGACCGTGCCGCGCTGGTAGATGATCACCGGCAGCACGGAGGCGATCGCCGACACGTACGCGGTGTAGCCGTGCCCTGGCCCCTGCGCCAGGTACGGCGGCATGAGCAGCAGCCCGTCCGCGCCCGCCTCCTTGGCGGCCCGTGCCTGGTTCAGCGCCACGCCGAGCGGGCCTCCCGCGCCCGCGAACACCGGCACCCGGCCGCCCACGGCCTCGGCCGCCACCCGCACCGCGCGGGCGTGCTCGGCCTCCGACAGGGCGGAGAACTCGCCGGTGCCGCAGGCCGCGAAGACGGCGCCGGGGCCGTGCTCCATGCGCTGGGAAATGTGCTCGGCCAGCACCTCCTCGGCGAGCCCGCCGCCGGCGTCGAACGGGGTCACGGGGAAGAACAGCACACCGCTGAGATTCATGGAACTTCCTTGAGTTCGGTGCGCCAGCTCCGCTTCGGCTGCCAGCCGAGCAGGCGCTCTGCCTTGGTGGTCGAGAAGGCGGGGGAGGTGCCGGTGAGCCCGGCCGCGAGCTGCTCGGTGCCGGGCACGACCTGGGGAAGCAGCTCGGCCAGCGGCTTCCTGGCCAGCGCGTCGGCGGCGCCGGCGAAGAAGACCTCGCCGTTCGGCAGCTCCGGCAGAGCCTGGGCGAGCACGGCGATCATGTCGGCGGCGTCGCGGGAGTCGATGTAGTTGAACAGCGAGACGCCGGCGAGCTCCGGCCGGTCCAGCCGCTCCTTGACGGTGTGCCCTGACTGGGTCGGCGCGCCCGCCCACTCCTCGGGCGGGATGACGAAGCACGGCCGGACCGCGGCCATCCTGGTCGTCCCGGCCACGGCGAACGCCTTCATCGTCTGCTCGGCCGCCACCTTGGACAGGTTGTAGGCGTTCCACGGCCGCACGGGGTGTTCCTCGTCGATCGGCAGGTACGTCGGCGCCCAGCCGCCGGGGGCGCCGTACCCGAGCACGGTGGGGCTGCTGGCCACGACCACGCCGGCCACGCCGAGCGCCACGGACGCCTCGCAGACGTTGAACGCCAGCTGGGTGTTGACCTTGAAGATCACCGACTCCGGGTGACTGAACGGGGTGGCGATCGCGGCCAGATGGATCACCGTCTCCGGCCGGAACCTGGCGATCGTCTCGAACGCCTCTCCCGTGTCGGTGAGGTCGGCGGGTAAGGTGGCGGCGGCCTCACCTGGGGTTCCGGGGGCGCGGTCCACGCCGATGACCTCGTGCCCGGCCGTCGCGAGCGTTCTGACCACGCTGCGGCCGAGGCGTCCAGCGCTTCCGGTGACGAGGACTCTGCTCACCGTGAGGGGCTCCTTCAGGACTGCAAACAGTTGCACTAAACCTTTGTGTCAGGAGGGGCAGGGCGTCAAGAGGTGATTTCATGTCCGGCGGTCTAGCTGGGGTTTCCTGATTGCTCTGGGTGCGGGATGGTACAGCAAGCGCTTTCATCCGCCTCAGGGCCTCTGCAAGCGGTTGCGTTAGGGTGTGCGATTGTGACTGTGACGATTCGTGATGTGGCCCGGGCCTCCGGTGTGCATGTATCAACCGTGTCGCGGACGTTCTCCGCGCCGCACATGGTGAACGCCGCCACCCGCACGAGGGTGCTGACGGTGGCCGAGGAGCTCGGATACCGGCCCAACCGGGCGGCCAGGGCGCTCACGACCGGGCGCACCCACAATCTCGGCCTGATCGTGGCCGACATCGCCAACCCGTTCTTCCCGCCGCTGATCAAGGCCGCCCACGCGGCCGCCAGGCAGCGCGACTACCACCTGTTCGTGGCCGACACCGACGAGGAGCCGGCCGCCGAGGAGGAGCTGGTGCAGGCGTTCTCCAAGCAGGTGGACGGCGTGGTGCTGTGCAGCCCGCGCTCGTCCAACAAGGCGCTGGAGCGGCTGGCCGAGCGGGTGCCGTTCGTGGTGATCAACCGGCGGCTGCGGGGTGCCGCCACCGTGCTGATGGACGTCGGCCACGGCGCCAAACTGGCCGTCGAGCATCTGGCCGGGCTCGGGCACCGCCGGGTGGCGCTGGTGTCGGGTCCCGCCGGCTCGTGGACGAGCGCGGAGATCCGCGCCGCCGCCGAGCAGGTTCCGGGCGTGGAGCTCGCCGTCATCGGCCCCAACGCGCCCACCGAGCGGGGCGGCTTCGCCGCCGCGGGCCGGGTGCGCGACGCGAGGGTGACCGGCGTGCTGGCCTACAACGACCTGGTGGCGATCGGGCTCATCGAGGGCCTCGGTGATCTGGGGCTGAGCGTCCCCGCGGACGTGAGCGTCGTGGGGATCGACGATATCGTTCCAGGACGGCTGAACCGTCCCAAACTCACCACGGTCGCCATGCCCACCGCCGCGGCGGGGCGGCTCGCGGTCGATCTGCTCATCCAGGAGGTGAGCGCCACCACCTCGTTGGAGACCCGACTGGTCGTCAGGGATTCCACGGCCGCTCCGCGTTAGCGGAGAGCTGCAAACGGTTGTACAAAACAAGGGCCGAATTCATCTGACTTCTGTCGAGACCAACCTGCCCAGCAGGGCAAACGCGTCAACGATATATCGGTAACGGCTAGGTAACGCCTGCAAAGGGTTGACGTAACTTTCCTGCCAGCTATAGGAAAGCGCTATCCAGTACATATCTCGCCGGAAGGTTCGTGATGAGGAGTGAGTTCCGTCATGGCTGACTCGGTGGCGGTGAAGCCCCGGGAGGCGGTGACCGAACCCGCGCGTGGCGGCGGACACCGCTCCACGAAACGCTCCCGCCGCGAGGCGCGGGCCGCCTATCTCTTCCTGGCCCCCTGGTTCGCCGGCCTGCTCGTCATCACGATCGGCCCGATCCTCGCCTCGCTCTACCTGTCGTTCACCGACTACAGCCTCCTGGAGGAGGCCAAGTGGGTCGGCTTCGACAACTACGTCAAGATGTTCACCGAGGACACGAGGTACATCTCCTCGCTGAAGGTCACCACGATCTACGTGGTCGTCTCGGTGCCGCTGCAACTCGCCTTCGCGCTCGCGCTGGCCCTGGTGCTCGACCGAGGGCTGCGCGGCCTGGCGATCTACCGCTCGATCTTCTACCTGCCCTCGCTGCTCGGCGGCAGCGTCGCGATCGCGATCCTCTGGCGCAAGGTCTTCGGCGCCGACGGCCTGGTCAACGCGCTGCTCGGGGCCTTCGGCATCCAGGGACCCGGCTGGGTCGGCCACCCCGACTACGCCCTCGGCACGCTGATCATCCTGCACGTGTGGACGTTCGGCGCCCCAATGATCATCTTCCTGGCCGGGCTCCGCCAGATCCCCAGCAGCTATTACGAGGCCGCCTCGGTCGACGGCGCCGGCCCGCTGCGGCAGTTCAGGTCGATCACGCTGCCCCTGCTGACGCCGATCATCTTCTTCAACCTGGTGCTCGAGATCATCAAGTCGTTCCAGTCGTTCACGCAGTCGTTCATCGTGAGCAACGGCACCGGCGGTCCCGCCGACTCGACGCTTTTCTACACGCTCTACCTCTACCTGAACGGATTCAGGGACTACGACATGGGCTACGCGGCCGCGATGGCGTGGGTCCTGCTGCTCATCATCGCCGGGCTGACCGGGGTGAACTTCCTCGCTTCCAAGTATTGGGTCTTCTATGGCGACACCAAGTAGGCCGCTTCCGGTTCTGTTCCGCCCGCTCAAGGGCGGACCGGTGGTCAAGCACATCCTGCTCATCGGCTTCGGCGTGATCATGCTCTATCCACTGTTGTGGATGGTCTCCAGCTCGCTCAAGCCGGAGGAGCTCATCTTCCGGCAGCCCGGCCTGTTGCCGAGCGAGGTCACGCTGGAGAACTACACCGAGGGCTGGACCGCGCTGAAGCACCCCTTCGGCTACTACCTGTGGAACTCCGCGGTCATCACCGCGCTGTCGGTTGTGGCGAACCTGGTGGCCTGCTCGCTGGCCGCCTACGCCTTCGCACGGCTGAACTTCCCGCTGAAGAAGCTCTGGTTCACGATCATGCTGGGCACGATCATGTTGCCGCACCACGTGGTGATCGTGCCGCAGTACATCATGTTCTCCGAGCTGGACCTGATCAACACGATCTGGCCGCTGGTCATGCCGAAGGTGCTGGCCACCGACGCGTTCTTCATCTTCCTCATGGTGCAGTTCATTCGCACCCTGCCGAGGGAGCTGGACGAGGCGGCCGAGATCGACGGCGCGGGCTACTGGCGCATCTTCATCAGGGTCGTCATGCCGCTCTCGCTGCCCGCCCTGGCCACGACCGCGATCTTCACGTTCATCTGGACGTGGAACGATTTCCTCAGCCAGCTGCTCTATCTCAACAACCCGGATAACTTCACCGTCCCGGTCGCGTTGCGGACGTTCCTGGACTCTAGTGGAGAGTCGTCGTGGGGCCCTATGTTCGCCATGTCGATCATCGCGCTCGGCCCGATCTTCGGTTTCTTCCTGGCCGGGCAGAAGTACCTGATCCGTGGTGTCGCCACCACGGGACTGAAGTAGTTTCTCCACCCCCCAACCCCAGAAGACCCTCTAGGAGGTAGAGCCGTGAGCTCTGGCAAGAAGATGTGGTCGGCGGCCCTGCTCGCCACCGCTGTGCTGGCGGTCACCGCGGCCTGCGGCAGTGACAGCGGAGGCGAAAGCGCCGACGGCAAGGTCAAGGTGCGCTTCTCCTACTGGGGCAGCGACGCGCGGCAGAAGATGACCGAAGAAGCGATCAAGAAGTTCGAGGCGAAGAATCCGAACATCGACATCGAGGGCGAGTTCTCCGACTTCGGCAGCTACTACGAGACCCTGGCCACCAAGGTCGCGGGCAACGACGCGCCGGACGTCATCACCATCGAGATCCGCGGCCTGCGTGAATACGCCGAGCGCGGCGCGCTGGCCGACCTCGCCGGCAAGGTCAACACCGCCGACATCGACGCCAAGGTGCTGGCAACCGGCGCCATCGACGGCAAGCAGTACGCCATCCCCACCGGCGTCAACGCCTTCAGCCTGGTCGTCAACCCGGACCTGGTCGAGAAGAACGGGCAGAAGCTGCCCGACGACACCAAGTGGACCTGGAAGGACTACGTCGACCTGGCGACGAAGATCACCGGCGAGAGCGGCGGCAAGGTCTTCGGCACGCAGCAGAGCTTCAACCCGGGCTACCTGGAGATCTTCGCCGCCCAGCGCGGTGAGAAGTTCTACCAGGGCAACAAGCTCGGCATCTCGCCCGACACGCTCAAGGCGTGGTGGGCCAACATGCAGACCCTGATCAAGACCAAGGGCACCCCCGACGCCGCCAAGAGCGTCGAGATCGGCGCCCAGAGCGTGGACCAGTCGCTGCTCGGCACCAACACCGGCGCGATGGGCATGTGGTGGAGCAACCAGCTCGGCGCCATCAACAAGGCGTCGGGCCAGGACGTCAGCCTGCTGCGGATGCCGAAGGCGGAGGGCGCCACCACCGGCGGCATGTTCCTGCAGCCGGCGATGCTCTACACCGCCTCGTCGAAGACCGAGCACCCGGCCGAGGCCGCCAAGTTCATCGACTTCATGATCAACGACCCCGAGGCGGGCGAGATCATCCTGAGCGACCGAGGCCTGCCGGCCAGCTCCAAGGTCCTGGCGGCGGTCAAGGACAAGCTGCCCGCCACCGACATCAAGACGCTGGACTTCATCGACGAGGTCAGGAGCGAGCTGTCGGACCCGCCGGCCGCGCCGCCCAAGGGCGCCAGCGCCATGGAAGACATCCTGACGCGGTATTCGGAGGAGGTCCTGTTCGGCAGGATGACCCCCGACGACGCCGCGCAGAAGTTCCTGACCGAGGCCAACGCCTCGATCGCGAGCTGAACCTTCGCACCAGAGGAGAGACATGAAGTACGCGTTCGTCGGGCTCGGGCACCGCGCGCAGATGTACGTCGACGCGCTGCTCGGAGAGTGGCGTGACGCCGGCACCATCGTCGCCCTGTGCGACACGAACCGCACCCGCATGGACTACTACGCCGAGCGGATCGGTGCGCAGGTGCCGCGTTTCACGCCCGCTGAGTTCGACAAGGTGCTCGAGCTCGCCGACGCGGTCATCGTCACCACGGTCGACGCCACGCACGCTCACTACGTGTGCGCGGCGCTCGACGCCGGCAAGGACGTCGTCGTCGAGAAGCCGCTCACCATCGACGCCGAGGGCTGCGCGGCCATCGCGGCGTCGGCCGAGCGCAGCAGCGGCAAGCTGATCGTCACCTTCAACTACCGCTACTCGCCGCGCAACTCCGCCGTGCGCCGCATCCTCATGGACGGCGCGATCGGCGAGGTGACCTCCGTGCACTTCGAGTGGACGCTCGACACCATCCACGGCGCCGACTACTTCCGCCGCTGGCACCGCGACAGGGACAGCTCGGGCGGCCTGCTCGTGCACAAGTCCACCCACCACTTCGACCTGGTCAACTGGTGGCTGGCGGCGGCGCCCGCGTTCGTCTTCGCCCAGACCGATCTGCGCTTCTACGGCGCCGAGAACGCCAGGAAGCGCGGGCTCGACCCACGCCCCGAGCGCGGGCAGGGCGCCCCCGGCCTGGGCAGCGACCCGTTCATCCTGGACATCTCCGCCGACCCCCGCCTCAAGCGCCTCTACCTCGACGCCGAGCACGAGGACGGCTACGTCCGCGACCAGGACGTCTTCGGCGAGGGCGTCACCATCGACGACAACATGTCCGTGCTGGTGCGCTACACCAACCGCGCGATCATGACGTACTCGCTGCACGCCCATGCCCCCTGGGAGGGCTACCGCGTGGCCTTCAACGGCACGGAGGGGCGGCTGGAGCTGGACGTCGTCGAGCGGGAGTGGACCCCGCCGCACGCCGCCATCGACCCGAGCGCCGCCTCCAAGGAGCACGCGTCGGGGGCATGGGAGAGGCTCACGCTGCGCCGCCACTGGAGCCGGCCCGAGGAGGTTCCCATCGAGTCAGGCGCCGGTGGGCACGGCGGTGGCGACCGCCTGCTGCTCAACGACGTCTTCCGCGGCGCCGGCGACGACCCGCTGGCCCGGCAGGCCGGCTACCGCGACGGCATCCGCAGCGTGCTGACGGGCGTCGCGGCCTCCATGTCCGCCCGCACCGGGGCCCCCGTGGTCCTGGAGGGCGACGGCACGCGTGTTCGCTGAGCTGGCCGAGATCGCCGCGGCGCAGCGCGGGCTGTACCCCGTGCTCGGGGGTGCCGAGCTGCGCGCGGCGGCGCGTGCGGCGATGGGGGTGCTCGACCTGACCGCCGGTGACGTGCGGGTCGAGCGCACCTGGACCGACGGCGACCTGGCGGGCGAGGAACTGTCCTGGTCGGTGGGGTTCGGGCCGCGCACCCGCGCGTTCCTGCTGCGCCCGCGCGACGCGCACGGGCCGCTGCCCGGGGTGGTGGCGCTGCACTGCCACGCCGGGATGAAATGGGCCGGCAAGGAGAAGATCGCCGACGGTCCTGAAGGGCCGTCGCCCGAGGTGAGCAGGCTGCGGCAGGACCTCTACGGCGGCCGCGCGTTCGCCGGCGAGCTGGCCCGCCGGGGCTTCGCGGTGCTCGCGCACGACGTGTTCGCCTGGGGCAGCCGCCGGTTCCCGCTGGAGATCGGGGACGGCCCGGAGAGCGAGGCCGACCGCTACGACCTGGCCGCCGTCGCGCACGAGCACGTCGTGGCCAAACACTGCGCGATGCTCGGCACGTCGTTCGCGGGCGTGGTCGCGGGCGAGGACCTGGCCGCGGCGGCATACCTGCGCTCCCGGCCGGACGTCGGGCCGGTCGGGTGCGCGGGGCTGTCCGGCGGCGGGCTGCGGGCGGCCCTGCTCGGCGCCTTCGACCCGCAGGTGCGCGCGGTCGTCGTCACCGCGATGGTCTCCTCCTACCGCGACATGCTCGGCGGGCACGTCCCCAAGCACACCTGGATGTTCTACCCGCCGGGCCTGCCCCGCCTGGGCGACTGGCCCGACCTGGTGGCCGCCCGCGCCCCTGAACCCCTCATGGTCCAGTACGCCCTGCGCGACGAGCTCTTCCCCGAGCCGGGGATGCGGCGCGCCCACGCCTCGATCGGCGAACGCTACCGCGACGCCCCGGAGGGCTACGAGGCGGTGTTCGCCGACGTGCCGCACAGCTTCGACGTGCCCATGCAGGAGCGGGCCTTCGACTGGCTGGCCCGCCGGCTGGCGGGCTGACGGGCGGCCGCCGCCCGGCCTGCCACGGGCGGCGGCGCTCCTGCCACGGGCGGCGGCGCCGTTAGCCGCCCTGCTTCCAGGTGGCGATGAGCTTGTCGTAGTCGAGCGTCTCGGGCTTGCCGCGCTCGTCGGTCAGCTTCGGCGCGGGAGCGCCGGGCTGGTCGTACCAGTACTGGGCGTCGCGTTCGGGGTTCAGCTTCGGCGCGCACTGGCCGCCGTAGCCCTCCCGCGAGCGCGAGAGCCGCTCCAGCCGGGACAGGATGTCGTCCTGCTGCTTGGCCAGGTTGTCCATCGACTGCTGCGCCGTGGTCTCACCGGTCACGGCCGTGGCCACGTTCTGCCACCACAGCTGGGCCAGCTTCGGATAGTCGGGCACGTTCGTGCCGGTCGGGGTCCACTGCTTGCGGGCCGGCGAGCCGTAGAACTCGATGAGCCCGCCGTACTTCTCGGAGTTCTCGGCGAAGTAGTCGCTCCTGATGTCGGAGTCGCGGATGAACGTCAGCCCGACGATCGACTTCTTCAGCGACACGGTCTTCGACGTGACGAACTGCGCGTACAGCCAGGCGGCGGCCCTGCGGTCCTGCGGCGTGCTCTTCAGCAGCGTCCACGAGCCCGCGTCCTGGTAGCCGAGCTTGTTGCCCTCCTTCCAGTACGCTCCGTGCGGGCTCGGCGCGATGCGCCACCTGGGCGTGCCGTCCTCGTTGACCACCGACAACCCGGGCTTGGTCATGTCGGCGGTGAACGAGGTGTACCAGAAGATCTGCTGGGCGATGTGGCCCTGGGCGGGGACCGGGCCCGCCTCGCTGAAGTTCATGCCCGCCGCTTCCTTGGGGGCGTACTTCTTGAGCCAGTCGACGTACTTGGTGAGCGAGTAGACCGCCGCGGGGCCGTTGGTGTCGCCGCCGCGCGTGACGGACGAGCCGACCGGGCGGCAGTTCTCGACCCTGATTCCCCAGTCGTCCACCGGCAGGCCGTTGGGGATGCCGGGGTCGCCGTTGCCCGCCATGGACAACCACGAGTCGGTGAAGCGCCAGCCCAGCGAGGGGTCCTTGCGGCCGTAGTCCATGTGGCCGTAGACCTTCTTGCCGTCGATGGTGCCGTCGCCGTTGACCTTGTTGGTGAAGAAGTCGGCGATGTCCTCGTAGGCCGCCCAGTTGACCGGCACGCCGAGGTCGTAGCCGTAGGCGTCCTTGAACTGCTTCTTGATGTCGGGGTCGGTGAACCAGTCGTAGCGGAACCAGTAGAGGTTGGCGAACTGCTGGTCGGGCAGCTGGTAGATCTTCTTGTCGGGGCCGGTGGTGAAGCTGATGCCGATGAAGTCGTCGAGGTCGAGCGTGGGCGAGGTGACGTTCTTGCCCTCGCCGGCCATGTAGTCCGACAGCGGGAGCACATAGTCGCCGCGCGAGTGGGTGCCGATGAGGTCGGAGTCGTTGACGTAGGCGTCGTAGATGTTCTGGTCGCCCTGGATCTGGGTCTGCAGCTTCTCGATGACGTCACCCTCCTGGATCAGATCGTGCTTGATCTGGATCCCGGTGATCTCGGTGAACGCCTTGGCCAGCTGGCGTGACTCGTACTCGTGCGTGGTGATCGTCTCGGAGACCACGTTGATCTGCATGCCCCGGTACGGGGCCGCGGCCTTCATGAACCACTCCATCTCGGCGAGCTGCTCGTCCTTGCTCAGCGTGCTCGGGGTGAACTCCTCCGACACCCACCGTTGGGCGGCTGCCCGGCCGTCGGCCTCCTTGAAGTCGCTCGTGGGCTTGTCCGCTCCCTGCGTGCAGCCGGCCACCACCAGGATGAGCGCCGCCGCTCCCATGGTCGCGGACCTCGTCGTCCGTCGCCTCATCGTCTGACTCCCTTTCCGTTAGCCCCATATGCCGATCGCGACCGCCACGAGCAGCGCGCAGCCGAGCGCGAGCCACATGGACAAATCGGTGATTGCGATCCAGCCCGCCAGCACGACGGCGGCGCTGATCAGGCCGATGTAGAGCCGGTCGCCCCGATCGGTCTCGATGCGCAGGAAACCCCGCCTGGCCACGGGAGGCGAGATGCGGCCCCAGACCGTCATCGCGATCAGCAGCACGGCGAGGCCGGCGAAGACCAGGGCCGTGGGGGCGGTCCAGACCATCCAGTCGAGCACGGCTACACCCTCCCCATGGCGAAGCCCTTGGCGATGTAGTTGCGGACGAACCAGATGACGATCGCGCCCGGCACGATCGTCAGCACTCCCGCGGTCGCCAGCAGGCCCCAGTCGACGCCCGCCGCGCTCACCGTCCGCGTCATCGACGCGGCGATGGGCTTGGCGTTCACCGAGGTGATGGTCCTGGCGATCAGCAGTTCGACCCAGCTGAACATGAAGCAGAAGAACGCGGTCACGCCGATGGCCGAGCGGATCATCGGCAGGAATATTCGGATGAAGAAGCGCGGCAGCGAATAGCCGTCGATCGCGGCGGTCTCGTCGATCTCCCGGGGAATTCCCGACATGAAACCCTCCAGGATCCAGACGGCGAGCGGCACGTTGAAGAGCATGTGCGCGATGGCCACGCCGAGGTGCGTGTCGAAGAGGCCGACGCTCTGGTAGATCTGGAAGAACGGGAGCAGGAACACCGCCGGCGGCGCCATCCGGTTCGTCAGCAGCCAGAAGAACAGATGTTTGTCACCGGCGAACCGGAAACGCGAAAAGGCGTAGGCCGCGGGCAACGCCACGATGAGCGACATCACGGCGTTGAGCGAGGTGTAGATGATGGAGTTCAGATAGCTCGAATACCACGACGTCTCCCCGAAGAACGTGGCGTAGTTGTCGAACGTCACCCGTTCGGGGATGAGCGAGAAGCTGCCGAGGATGTCCTCGTTCGGCCGGATCGACATGCCGAACATCCACAGGATCGGCAGCATGAGCGTGGCCACGTAGAGCCAGAAGACCGTGCGCGCCCACGGGAGCCGTCTCATCGGTTCACCTTCCCGATTTGGTCAGCACGGTGAAGAAGACGTAGCAGAGGACCTGCACGAACAGGAAATAGAGCAGCGAGAACGCGCCCGCCGGGCCCAGGTCGAACTGGCCGACCGCGATCTTCGACAGCAGGATGCTCAGGAACGACGTCGCGTTCCCCGGGCCGCCGCCCGTCACCACGAACGGCTCGGTGTAGATCATGAAGCTGTCCATGAACCTGAGCAGGATCGCGATCGTCAGCACCCCGCGCAGCCGGGGCAGCTGGATGTGCCGGAAGGTCGCCCACGCCGAGGCGCCGTCGATCTGCGCGGCCTGGAAGTACGGCTGGGGGATCGAGCGCAGCCCCGCGTACGCCAGCAGCGCCACCAGCGGCGTCCAGTGCCACACGTCCATGACCAGCACGGTGAGCCAGGCGTCGGTGGAGTCGAGCGTGTAGTTGAAGTTGACGCCGAGCACGTTGTTGATCGCCCAGCCGCCCAGGCCGATGTCGCCGCGGGCGAAGATCTGCCAGATCGTGCCCACCACGTTCCACGGGATGAGCAGCGGCAGCGCGACCAGCACCAGCGCCACCGACACCGAGACGCCGCGGCGCGGCATCGCCACGGCGATGGCCACCCCGAGCGGGATCTCGATCAGCAGCACCTGCGCGGAGAACAGCAGCGTGCGCACGAACGCCCCGCGCACCTCCGGGTCGCGGGCGATCTCGCGGAACCACTCCAGGCCGACGAAGATGCGCTCGCTCGGGCTGAAGACGTCCTGCACGGAGTAGTTGACCACGGTCATCAGCGGGATCACCGCCGTGAACGCCACCGACACGACCACCGGCAGGACCAGCCACCACGCGCGGTTGTTCTTCGGCCTGGCGTCCACCCGGGTGTCCTTGGCCCCCTTGGCCGGAGGGGGCGCGGGTTCGGCGGCGCCGGCCGGGCTCTGCGCGACGGTGGTCTGGTCGGTCATGCCGGCCCTCTTCCGTTCAGCGGCGCGAGGGAGCCGCACCGGACCTCGTCGCGGAACAGGAACGTCCGGTCCGCGGGGAAGTGGAGGAACACGGCCGCGTCCGGCTCGCAGGCGGAGCCCGCCTCGGTCTTGACGATCACCGGGTGCTCGCCGACCCGGGTGTGTACGAGGTCGTACGCGCCCATGCGGTCGATCCCGGTGACCGTGGCGGCCGCACACGCTGTCTCCTGGGGGGAGGCGTCAGGCCCGGCGATCCGGACGAACTCGGGCCGCACCCCGATCCTGACCGGTCCCGGCGGCAGGCCGTCGGGGGCGGCGCCCACGTCGGCCGTGCCGACGCGTACGACGGCGCCGACGATCTCGGCGGGCACCATGTTCATGCCCGGCGAGCCGATGAAGTGCCCCACGAACTCGTGCGCCGGCGACAGGAACAACTCGGCCGGTGAGCCCGCCTGCACGATCGCCCCCTCGTTGAGCACCACGACCTCGTCGGCGAACGTCAGCGCCTCCGTCTGGTCGTGGGTGACGTAGATCAGCGTGTGGCCGGTGTCGCGGTGGATCTCCTTGAGCTTGCTGCGCAGCGTCCACTTCAGCGCCGGGTCGACCACGGTCAGCGGCTCGTCCAGCAGCACCGCCGCCACCTGGGGGCGTACCAGGCCGCGGCCCAGGCTGACGATCTGCTGGCGGCCCGCGTCCAGCCGGCGCGACCTGCGGCGCAGCACCTGGTCGAGGCCGAGGAGCTCCGAGACCTGGCGGACGCGCTGGTCCACCTCCTTCTTCGGGAATTTCCGGTTACGGAGGGGGAAGGCGAGGTTGTCGTAGACCGACATCTCCTCGTACAGGACCGGGAACTGGAAGACCTGCGCGATGTTGCGGCCGGCCGTCGGCACGCCGGTGACCTCGCGGTCGCCGAACCAGATGCGGCCCTCCGTGGGCGTGATCAGGCCGGAGATGATGTTCAGCAGCGTGGTCTTGCCGCAGCCGCTCGGCCCCAGCAGCGCGTACGCCCGGGAACTCTGCCACGTCCAGGTCATCGGCTTGAGCGCCCACGTGCGGCCGCCGTCGTAGCTGTGTCCCACGCCTTCGAGGCGGATGTCAGCCATGCAGGTCGACCTCCGCGGCGCTGGTGGCGAGCAGGCGTCCCCCGGACTCGTCGAAGACGAAGACGTGCGCCGGGTCCACGTAGGCGACCGTGGACTCGCCCGGCGTGAAGAGCTGGGTGCCCTCCAGGTGGGCGACCAGATGGAGGCCGCCTTGGAGCAGCAGGTGCAGGAACGTCGCGCTGCCCGTGACCTCGGCGAGCCGGATCTCGGCGGGCAGTTCGAGCGCGGCGTGGCCGTTCGGGGTGATGCTGACCTGGTGGGGGCGCACGCCGAGCATGACACGGTGGCCGCCCGCGTGCGCGCGGGGCGCGGGGAACGACGTGCCGAGGCATTCGATGCGGCCGTCGCGTACGACGCCGGGCAGCAGGTTGAGCGGGGGGTCGCTGAGCGTGGCCGCCACGGCCAGCGTGGGCGGGTGGGCGTACATCCCGGCCACGTCGCCGGTGTGCTGGACCCTGCCCTCGCCCAGGACCACGGTCGGTGCGGCGAACGTCAGCGCCTCGTTCGGGTCGGCGGTGGCGTAGAGGACGACGCCGGGGGAGCCGGCGAACATGGTCTTCAGGTCGGCGCGGAGCTGTTCGCGCAGCTTGAAGTCCAGGTTGGCCAGGGGCTCGTCGAGCAGCAGCACGTCGACGGGGCGGGCCAGGGCGCGGGCGATGGCGGTGCGCTGCTGCTGGCCGCCCGACAACTCGGCGGGCCGGCGGCCGAGCAGCCCCGCGATGCCCATGAGCTCGGCCACCTCGCGCACCCGCCGGTCGATCCCGTCGCGGCGGAACTTCGTGTCGAGGCGGAGCGGCGAGGCGATGTTCTCGTATACGGTCAGGGACGGGTAGTTGATGAACTGCTGATAGACGAAGGCGACCGAGCGTTTGCGCACGGAAATGCCGGTCACGTCCTTTCCGTCGACCACCACCCGGCCGGAGTCAGGCGGCAGTAGACCGGCTGCGACGCGCATCAATGTCGTCTTTCCCGCGGTCATGGGGCCGACGAGGGTGGTCATTCCATTCGGTAATTCCAGGTGAATGTCGTTGAGCCAGGTCTCCCCGCGCCGCCGCACGAAGACGCCATCGAGTATCAGCGTCACGATGCCCGGTCCTCTCTGCCGGCGCATGATCAGTGCCTTTGCTCTCCATCTAACATGATCTGATTGTGTGTGCAAAGAGGGCAGTTGCTATCGCAGTTAATGACGGGGTTGTTGTGGCTCATGATTCGAGACCGAGATAGCTGTGAACGGCCGGGCCTATCACCTCGACGACTTCTTCCCTGGTCAGCTCGGTCAGGGGAGGGAAAGCCAGAACATAACGGCACAGCGCCATTCCGAGTATTTGCGCGGAGACGAGTCCGGCCCGGACCGGAGCGCCCTCCGGATCGCCGGTCAGCGTGGCCACGACGGGGACGAGCCGCGTGGCGAAGACGGCGCGCACGCGCTCGGCCGCCGCCGCGTTCGTGACGCCCGCGCGCAGCAGGACCTGCAGGGTCTCGTCGGACTCCCAACGCTCCAGGAAGTGGCGTACGAGCGTGGCGGCGATCTCGCCGGGCGGCGTGCCGAGCAGGTCGGGCAGGTTCAGGTCGACGGCGCACGCCGCGGCGAACAGCCGGTCCTTGCTGCCGAAGCAGCGCATGACCTGGGTCGGGTCGAGGCCCGCGTCGGCGGCGATGGCCCTGATCGTGGCCCGGTCGTAGCCGTCGGCCGCGAACCGCTCGCGGGCCGCGGCCAGGATGACCGTTTTCGTCTCGCTGGAGGATCTCCTCATGCCAACAACTGTAGGCCAACATATGTTGACAAGCCAGGTGGCCGGCTCTAACGTCAACAGTTGTTGGCCTACGAACGTTGGCTCTCCTGAGGAGGAGAAATGATCAACACGGACGTGCTCGTCGTCGGCGCCGGCCCGGTGGGGCTGGCCACCGCCGTCGTCCTGACCCGGCTCGGCCACGACGTGGTCATCGTCGACGGGCAGGCCGAGGGCACGAACACCTCCAGGGCCGCCGTCGTGCACTCCCGCACGCTGGAACTGCTGGAGCCGTACGGCGTCACGCAGGCGCTCGTCGAGCGCGGGGTGCACACGCCCCGCTTCACCATCCGCGACCGTGACCGGCTGCTGGTGCCGGTGCCCTTCGACGGGTTGCCCACGCGCTACCCGTACACGCTGATGATCTCCCAGGCCGACACGGAGGCGCACCTGCTGGCCCGGCTGGAGGAGCTGGGCGGCAAGGTGTCGCGGCCCGTGCGGGTGACCTCGTTCACGCAGGACGCCGGCGGTGTCACCGCCGCGCTCGACGACGGGCGCTCGGTGCGGGCCGCCTACCTGGTGGGCGCCGACGGCATGCACAGCCTCGTACGCGAGCAGTCGGGCATCGCCTTCGGCGGCGGCACCTACGCCGAGTCGTTCACCCTCGCCGACGTGCGGCTGAGCGGCGGCGTGCCGCACGACGAGGTCATCCTGTACTTCTCGCCCGAAGGCCTGGTGGTCGTCGCGCCGCTGCCCGGCGGGCTCCACCGGATCGTGGCCACCGTCGACGAGGCCCCGCACGAGCCCGGCGTGGCGTTCGTGCAGCGGCTGCTCGGCACGCGGGGGCCCGAGGCCGTGCCCGCCGTGGTGGAGGAGGTGGTGTGGGGATCCCGCTTCCGCGTCCACCACCGCATCGCGGAGACGTACAGGAAGGGGCGGGTGCTGCTGGCCGGCGACGCGGCGCACGTGCACTCGCCGGCCGGCGGGCAGGGCATGAACCTCGGCATCGAGGACGCCGTCATGCTGGGCGAGACGCTGTCGAAAGTGCTCGGAGGCGGCTCGCCCGACCTGCTCGACGGCTACGCCGCGGCCCGCCGCCCCGTCGCCGGGAAGGTCGTGGGGCTGGCGAGCCGCCTGACGACGCTGGCCACCATGAGCGCGGCCAGGCGGCCGCTGCGCAACCTCGTGTTGCGGCTGGCGGGCCGGCTGCCCGTCGTGCGGCGCCGGCTGGCCTGGCAGCTCTCCGGCCTGGACCGGAGCGCTAAGGGATGATGGAGTCCACGTAGCCGCCGTCCACCCGCACCGCCGCGCCCGTCGTGGCCGAGGCGAACGGCGAGCTCAGATAGACCACCATGTTGGCGATCTCCTCGGGCTCGATCAGGCGTTGCAGCAGCGACTGCGGCCGGTGCCGCAGCATGAACGCCCGCTGGGCCTCCTCCCACGGCAGCTCCCTGCTCACCAGTTGATAGACGAAGTCCTCCACGCCCCCGGTGTGCGTCGGCCCCGCGATCACGGAGTTGACCGTGACCCCGCTGCCCGCCGCCTCCTTGGCGAAACCCCTGGACACGGCCAGCAGCGCCGTCTTGGTCATGCCGTAGTGGATCATCTCGGCGGGGATCACGATGGCGGAGTCGCTGGCGATGTACTGGATCCGGCCCCAGCCCCGCTCCATCATGCCCGGCAGGTAGGCGCGGGTGAGCCGGACCGCGGCCAGCACGTTGACCTCGAAATAGCGCCGCCACTCGTCGTCGCTGATCTCCAGCGCCGGCTGCGCGCCGAAGATGCCCAGGTTGTTGACCAGGATGTCGACCTGCGGCAACACGTTCAGCACCCGCTCGCACCCGTCGTCCTTGGACACGTCGCCCGGCGCCGCGACCAGGTCGCCGTCCATCCGCTCGACGACCTTGGCGACCGAGCCCTCGCCGCGGCCGTTGATCCCGACCCGGGCACCCGCCCGCGCCAGCCCGGCGGCGATGGCCGCGCCGATTCCCTGCGTCGACCCGGTGACCAGCGCGGTCTTCCCGGTGAGATCGATGTGCATGATTCCGCACCCCCTTGCCGTCATTCTCCGCGATCAGTCTCCCGCGGGCACGCACCGGGTCCGGCGCCGATGCGTAGGCTGGGGTCCGGGCGTGGAAGGGGCGTGGGTGCACCGGATCCTCTGGCTGATCGTCGCGGTCGCCTTCGTCGTGGGTGCGTTCGTGCCCGCCTCCTCCGGGCCCGACGAGTGCCCGCCGCGCGACACCCGGGTCACCGCCCCCTACGCGATCACCGGCTACTGGGTCATCCCGCGGGCCGACCGCTGCGTGACCCAGCGCATGGTGGAGGCGATCCACACGATCGGCGGCGACACGCTCATCACGTTCGGTCCGCGCTTCAACGCCCGCGAAGACCCCGAGTTCGCCGCCTGCCGCGTCGACGGGCGCCCGTGCGCGCAGGTGCCGGGCAAGGAGATCCGGCAGATCTACACGTACACGGCCAGCGAGGAGTTCGGGAAGGGCATGCTGCGATGCCCCGGGCTTGAGCGGCGGATCGAGAGCGGCGGCCGCGCCTTCTACCGGCTGTCGCTGGCCGAGACCTGCGGGGAACGCGTGCACGACCTCGTGCTCGTCGCCACGGACGGCGACGGGCTGGGCAACCTGATGGCCGAGGCGGCGGCGTACGGCATGAAGGTCTTCCCCGGGCTGCCCGCGGCCGCGCAGCGGGAGGACAAGCCGTGGGAGCCCGACCACGACCACACCGGCGCGCTGAACGCCTTCACCGCGCGGGTGCTCGCCGACTACCGCGCGCGCTTCGGGGCGTCCGGCGCCTTCGGCGGGGTCTACCAGTCGTTCGAACTCGCCATGCGGGACCGCGCGCGGAAGGATCCGATCATCGAGCTCTACACCGCGCAGCACGCCGTCGTCGCCGATGCCCTGCCGGGCAAGCCGATCCTGGTCAGCCCGTACATCGACGCTCGCCGCGGGCGGGGGTTCCCGCCCGGGCAGGCGGGCGACGGCATGGAGGACATCGCGGCGACGCGGGCCGGCGCGCCCATGGCCATCGCCGTCCAGGACGGGCGCGGCACGGGCAAGGTGCCGGTTCACGGCGCGCACGAGGCCGGCGCCAAGGTCGTGCCGCGGCTGGTGCCCGTGGTGGGCGACGTCAGCAACGCCCAGGCCTATTACGGCGCCACGCGCGAATACGTCGAGGCGGCCGCCGGCAAGGTGCCCGACGGGGTGGAGTTGTGGGTGAACGTCGAAGGCTTCGAACCCACCCCGGCCGCCGGCGAGTGCGGGCGGGTCGAACCGCTGCCGCTGCGCGGGCGGACCACGAAGAGCCGGCTCGACCAGCAGATCATGGCCTCGGGGCCGCACGCCGCGAAGATCATCTCGTACGGGTGGGATCCGTTCTTCACCTGCCAGGCCCGCTACGACACACCCTCGCTGGCCGACGACATCGCGAGCGGCTGGCGGCAGCCCATCATCGTCAACGCCGTCAGGCAGGACAGGAACGGGCGGGCCGGCATCCTGGTCGAGGGCCACAACCTGCGGGGCGGCTCGCTGCGCTTCAACCCGCAGGGGGCGGTGGTCCGGCAGGAGTGGCACTCCGAGGGCCGGTTCGAGTCGGCCTGGGCGCCGTACGTTCCTCCGGGCTCCTGGACCTCCATCACCGCCACGAACGGCGCCGGCCACACCAGCACGAGCCCGTACGTGATCCGCTAGGTGAGCGCCGCGACGAGGATGTCCGTGAGCAGGGCCGCCTGGCCGCCGTTCTCGTCCAGGTCGGGGTCGAGGATCGTGACCTCGAGACCGGCCGCGCCCGGCAGCGCGAGCAGGCCGCGGAGCAGCTCGGTGAGCCGGCCGGCGTCGAGCCCTCCGGGGGTGGGCGAGTCCACGGCGGGCAGGATCGACGGGTCGAGCACGTCCACGTCCAGGTGGATCCAGAAACCGTCGAGCTCGTCGCGGACGAGGACCTTCTCGGCGGCGGCCATGGAGATGTCGGCGCCGGGGACGTGGGCGATGCCGCTGCCTTCGAGGTCCCGCAGATCCTCCTCGTCGCGGACGCCGAGCACGATCACGTCCTCGTCCCTGACGTAGGGGCTCAGCCCGTCGATGTCCGTCAGGTGGCCGTCGCCGCGGCCGGTCGCCAAGGCCAGGTCCTCCCCGGCCGCCGCGCCGACGTGCGGGGAGTTGCCGAGGTGCCGGAAGTCGGCGTGCGCGTCCAGGTACGCCACTCCGTACCGGCCGCTCCTGCGCAGGGCCAGGGCAGGGCCGAGCAGGATCGAGCAGTCACCGCCGAGCAGGATGGGAAACCCGCCCGACTCCCTGATCGCGGTCACGCGGCCGGCGAGCTCTCGGGTGTAGGCGGCGATGGCGGGGCCGTTGCGCACGCCGTCGCCCGGCCGCCACGTGGCGATGTAGCGAGGCGGGACGAGGGCGCCGGCGTCGATGGCGCCGATCCGCTCGACCAGCCCGGCGTCACGCAGGGCCCAGGGAGCCTTGTAGCAGCCGGGGACGGCGCCGTCCGCGGGCGGGCGCAGGCCGAGGTTGGATGGGGCATCGAGGATCGTCGATCTTCTGTCAGTGGTTACTATGGTCATAGTCGTGACGGTAACAGGGGGGATGCGGATGCGCCAGTTCGCCGAGACGGGTGTGGTGGCGATCGACCTGGCCAACACCTGGGACGCATACCTCGACGATCCCGAGCGGCTGCCGGACGTGGCGGCGCTGCGTCGCTTCCGCGCTGAGCTGGGCGAGCCCGAAGAGGCGGGGGGAGACCTCGATGCGGTGAGAGCGGTGCGCGGCCGCCTGCGCGCCGTGCTGGCCTGCGACCCACCTGAGCGCACGCCCGCCCTGGCCCGGTGGGCGAGCGAGTTGCCGATCCGGGTGACGGTCGCCGACTCCGAGGGGACGCCGCGCGCGCGGCTCACCGCGCCCGACGGCGCTTCGGTGGCGGACCGGCTGGCCGTCCGTGCGGTGGCGGAGCTGCTCGACATCGCCGCCTCGGGCGGCTGGGAACGCCTGCGCCTGTGCGCCGCCCGGCCCTGCCAGGACGCCTTCGTCGACCGCAGCCGTCCGGGCCGCCGGCAGTTCTGCTCGACCCGATGCGCCAACCGCGCCCACGCCACCGCCTCGCGAGCCCGCCGCCGCTGAGCCGGCGGGAGTAGCCGGCGGGGCGGAGTCACCGGGAGGGCTCGTCGGCAGGTGGCGGGCTCATGCGCTTTGTCGAGGAATCTCCCTGGATTGGCGGTGAAGGTCAGGCCCGTGATGTTCTGATGCCCGGGGGAAGGCGCGTGAGGACACGGTTGGGCCGGTCGTTGCGGGTGCGGCTGGCGATGTTCGCCAGCATCGCGATGCTGCTGCTGATCATTGTCGTCAGCGCCTTCGTGCTGCACGGCATCCGCGACGAGCTCGTCGACATCCAGGCGCAGGAGATGTCGAGCAGGGCCGTGTCCGTGCTGCTCATGATCAAGAACAACCACCTGCCCCAGGTGCTGGAGACCGCCGGGCTCGACGGCGTCCAGGTCGTCGACCCGTCGGGGCGCCCGGCCACCTCGACGCTCAACCTGGTCGGGCTGCCCAGGCAGACGACGGCGATCCCCCGGGACGGCCAGGCCAACGCCGTCGCGGAGCTCTGCGGGCTGGGAGGGTTCCCCGGCGAGTGCAAGATCGTGGTCGCCGTGACCGCGTACCAGCCGGAGGGGGAGTGGATCATCTACGCCTTCGACCCGACGGTGCCCTGGTACGTCGGACCTCAGGTGATCCTTTCGCAGGTCGCCCTCGTGGCGGCGCTGGTCGCGCTGACCTGGTTCGTGGTGTGGCGCGCCACGACCAGGACGCTCGCCCCCGTCAGCGCCATCACGAAGCGGCTGGCCGAGCTGACCGCGTTCGGCGGCGGGATGCGCGTGCCCGTGCCGCAGAGCGACGACGAGATCGCGGCCCTGGCCGAGACCGCCAACCGCACGCTGGAGCGGCTGGAGACGGCGATGCGGGAGAAGGAGCTCGCGATGGAACGGCAGCGCAGGTTCGCCGCCGACGCCTCGCACGACCTGCGCAGCCCGATCACCGCCATGCGCGCCCAGATCGAGGACGCCCGGCTCCATCCCGAGGAGACCGACTGGATGGAGACGAGTGACGAGGTGCTCGCCAGCCTGGAGCGGCTGCAGGGGATCGTCTCCGACCTGCTCGTGCTGACCAGGCTGGACGCGGGCGCCCCGAGCCGCCGCGAGCCCGTGGACCTGGCCGAGTTGGTCGCCGCCGAGGCCGCGCGGCGGCGTTCGAAGCGGGTCGTCACCGACGCGCGGCGGGACGCGGTCGTCACGGGCGACCGGCTCCAACTGGCCCGCCTGCTGACGAACCTCATGGACAACGCCGACCGGCACGCCGAGAGCCAGATCACCGTGACGGTGCGGGAGGAGGAAGGGCAGGCCGTGCTGGAGGTCCTCGACGACGGCGAGGGCATCGTGCACGACCAGCGCGAGATCATCTTCGAACGGTTCGCCCGCCTGGACGCCGCGCGCAACCGCGACGCCGGTGGCAGCGGGCTCGGCCTGCCCATCGCCCGCGAGATCGCCACGGCCCACGGCGGCAGGCTGACGGTCGAGGACTCCGAGCGCGGCGCCCGGTTCGTCTTCCGGATGCCGCTCAGGGACGAGTGAACCCCGGGCCTACCCGTACGCGGCCGTGCTCTCCCGGACGATCAGGTCCGTGGCCAGCTCCACCCGCTTCGTCTCCGGCACGTCACCGTGGCCCATGGCCAGCACCGTACGGGTGGCCAGGGCCGCCATCTCCTGCAGCGGCTGCCGCACCGTCGTCAGCGGCGGCCAGGCCGACTTGGCCAGCGGCAGGTCGTCGAAGCCCACCACGCTCAGATCCTCGGGGACGCGCAGCCCGCGCTGCCTGGCCGCCTCGAAGACGCCGAACGCCATCAGATCGCTGCCCGCGAAGATGGCCGTGGGCGGCTCGTCGAGGTCGAGCAGGGCGTGGCCCTGGTCGTGGCCCGAGTCCACCAGGAACGTGCCGCGCCTGATCAGCTCGGGCACGACGGGCACCCCGGCGGTCTCCAGCGCCGCGCGGTAGCCGTCGATCCTGGCCTGGCTGCAGAGCATGTCGGACGGGCCGCTGATCATGCCGATCCTGCGGTGGCCCAGCTCCAGCAGGTGGCGGGTCGCGGCCAGGCCGCCGTTCCAGTTGGTGGCGCCCACCGAGACCACGCCGGGGGCGGGCTCGCCCTCGGGGTCGACCACCGCGAACGGCAGCGAACGTGCGCTGAGCTGGGCCTGGATGCCGGTCGACAGCCGCGAGGCGACGATCACCACACCGTCGGTCCTGCGCGCGGCCAGGCGTTCGAGCCAGTCGCGTCCCGGGCCGGCGTGCGTGTGCAGGACGGAGATGACCACACTGGCCCCCGCCTCGTGGGCGGCGCCCTCCGCGCCCCGCACGATCTCCATGGCCCACGGCGACTCGATCTCGGCGAACACCAGGTCGACCAGGCCGGCAGGGGTGTCGTCCTGGCTGATGCGCCGTTGGTAGCCGTGCTCCTGCAACAGCCGCTCGACCCGGTGGCGGGTCGCGGGAGCGACTTCCGGACGTCCGTTGATGACCTTCGAGACCGTCGGGATGGAGACTCCGGCCTCCTCCGCGATCAGTGCGATCGTCACCCGCCTCTTCGCTGACACCTTCGGGAGTGTATCCGAAAGTTTCGGTTTACCATCGCTCGGCCCCCAGGTGTTGACGCTTGACCTGGCGTCTACTTACGCTCCGGTGAAAGAAATTATCGGGGGTTATACGAAATTTTCGCACCTTTTGAGAAAGGGACCCCTATGCGACGCAGTGTGGTGCTGATCGCGGCCACAGTGTTGATAGCCGCGCTCATAGCCGGCTGCGGCGGCGGTGGAGAGCCCGCGTCACCCCAGGGTGAGGGCGGCTCGCCCGGCAAGGTCACGCTCGAGTGGTGGCACCTGTCGACCGCCGATCCGCTCAAGACGCTCTGGGATCAGCGCGCCAAGGAGTTCATGGCCAAGAACCCGAACGTCACCATCAAGGCCACCGTCCTGGAGAACGACGCCTACAAGGCCAAGCTCACCACGATCACGCAGTCGGGCAAGGCGCCCGACATCTTCGCCACGTGGGGCGGCGGCGTGCTCCAGCAGCAGATCGAGGCGGGACTGGTCAAGGACCTCTCGGGCGACATCGCCGACGTCCTGCCGACCTTCACGCCCGCCGCGCTGAGCGCGTACCAGTTCGACGGCAAGACGTACGGTCTGCCGACCGACATCGGGCTGGTGGGTTTCTGGTACAACAAGAAACTTTTCGAGAATGCGGGCATCAGCGAACCTCCCGCCACCTGGTCGGCGTTCCTCGAAGACGTCAGGAAGCTCAAGGCCGCGGGCATCACCCCGATCGCCCTGGCCGGCAAGGAGAAGTGGCCGGGCCACTACTACTGGGCCTACCTCGCGATGCGCATCGCCGGCCTCGACGCGCTCAAGCAGGCGGCCGCCGACCACGACTTCACCAAACCGGACTTCGTGGCCGCGGGGCAGCAGGTCAAGGCGCTGGCGGACCTGCAGCCGTTCCAGAAGGGCTTCCTGGGCGCCGGCTACGGCACTCCTGACGGCCAGGCGGCCACGATGGGCAACGGCAAGGCGGCCATGGAGCTGATGGGTCAGTGGGCGCCGGCCACGCAGGAGGACGCGGGCGAGGGCCTCGGCGACGACCTCGGCTTCTTCCCCTTCCCCGCGGTCGAGGGCGGCAAGGGCTCGATCGGCGACGCCTTCGGCGGCGGCGGAGGTCTGGCCGTGGGCGCCGACGCGCCCAAGGAGGCCGTCGACTTCGTCAAGTACATGACCGAGATGGAGAACCACGCGAAGGCCGTCGAGGCGGGCGGCGTGCTGCCGGTGCTCAAGGGCGAGGAGAGCGCGGTCAAGGACGCCAACCTCAAGCAGGTGGCGACCCTGCTCGCCGAGGCCGGCGGCTACCAGCTCTACCTCGACCAGGCCTACCCGCCGGCTGTCGGCCAGCAGGTCAACGACAGCGTGGCCGAGCTGATCGGCGGCACGAAGACACCGGAAGAGGTTTCCCAGGACATCACGGAAGTGGCCAAGAGCGAAGAATGACGACACTCACCAGAGGGCCGGAGGCGGTCAAGCTTCCGGCCCCCGCCCCTGCCGCCAGGCGGCGCGGACGCTGGGTGACCATCGCCCTGTTCCTGCTGCCGGCGCTCGTCCTGTTCCTCCTCCTCGTCGTGGCCCCCATGCTGGTGGCCGTCTACTCCAGCGCGTTCAAGTGGAACGGCTTCGGCGGGCTGCCGACCGACTTCATCGGCTTCGACAACTTCACCCGGTTGTTCAGCAGCGAGATCTTCGCCCAGGATCTGGGGCACCTGCTGGTGCTCGTCGTGTTGTCGATCTGCGTGCAACTGCCGTTCTCGCTGGCCCTCGCGATGCTGCTGAACCAGCGCATCCGCGGGCGGGCGCTCTACCGGGTCGTGTTCTTCGCGCCGTACGTGCTCTCCGAGGTCATCACCGGGGTGCTGTTCTCGCTGATCCTGGCGCCGGACGCCGGCATGGCCAACCAGCTGCTGTCGGTGTTCGGGATCGAGTCGGAGTGGCTGGCCGACCCCGACACGGTGATGCCGTCGCTCTTCCTGGTCATGACGTGGAAGTACTTCGGCTTCCACATGATGATCTATCTGGCGGGACGGCAGAACATCCCCAACGAGCTCATCGAGGCGGCGCAGATCGACGGCGCGACGGGCTGGAAGACGTTCAGGCACGTCACGCTGCCGCTGCTCGGCCCGACGATCCGGATCAGCATCTTCCTGTCCGTCATCTACACGATCCAGCTGTTCGACCTCGTGTGGATCCTCACCGGGGGCGGGCCGTCGCACTCCTCGGAGACGATGGCCGTCACGATGATGGAGTGGGGCTTCAAACGCACCCAGGTCGGCTACGCCAGCGCGATCAGCGTCGTGATGTTCATGCTCAGCCTCGTCTTCGCCCTCGTCTACCAGCGTTTCGTGATGCGCCGCGACCTTGAGGGCGCGTCCACTTCCATGGGAGGCCGCCGATGAACCACGGCAAGGCGACCCGTGCGCGCCGTACCACCCTGCCGCTCCACCTGGTCGCCTGGATCGTCGGCGCGTTCATCCTGATCCCCGTCGTCTACGCGGTGCTCGGCGGGTTCAAGCAGAACAGCGAGCTGTCCGCGAACCCCTTCGGCCTGCCCGAGACGTGGGCGACCGGCAACTACACCGAGGTGCTGGCCTCCGGCTCGTTCTGGCTGCAGTTGTGGAACAGCACGTTCATCGCCGTCGCCACGACCGTGGTGACGGTCGCGCTGTCGGCGCTGGCGGCGTTCGTCTTCGCCCGGTTCGCCTTCCGCGGCAGGGAGCTGTACTTCACGTTGTTCACGGCCGGGCTGATGTTCCCGTTCGCGGTGGCCATCCTGCCGATCTTCGTACTGCTGCGCACGCTCGGGCTGCTGGACAACCCGATGGGCGTGATCCTCACCCAGGCCGCCTTCGGCCTGCCGCTGACGATCATCATCCTGCGGGGCTTCTTCCGCAGCATCCCCGGCGAGCTCGAAGAGGCGGCCACCATCGACGGCTGCACCCCGTTCGGCTTCTTCTGGCGCATCCTGCTGCCGATGGCCAGGCCCGCCATCGCCACCGTCTCCGTCCTGGCCATCGTGGGCAGCTGGAACAACTTCATGCTGCCGCTCGTGGTCTTCAGCGAAGAGGCGAGCTGGACGTTGCCGCTGGGCATCCAGCAGTTCCAGGGCCAGTACGCCTCCGACACCGCCCGCATCCTCGCCTACCTCGTCCTGGCCATGGTGCCGGCACTGGGGTTCTACGCCATCGCAGAACGTCACCTCGTCGGTGGTCTCACCGCTGGTGCTACGAAAGGGTGAACATGCTTCACGTGTCCGGAACCCAGCTCGTCACGGACGACAACACACCGGTACGACTACGCGGGGTGGGTCTCGGGGGCTGGATGAACATGGAGAACTTCATCACGGGCTATCCGGCCAACGAGAGCTCGATGCGGCGGGCTGTGAGCTCGGTGCTGGGCGAGGAGCGGGCGGAGGTCTTCTTCGACCGGCTGCTCGCGTCGTTCTTCACCGAGCGGGACGCGGACCTGCTGGCCGGGCTGGGGATGAACTGCGTGCGCATCCCGGTCAACTACCGCCACTGGGAGTCCGACGACCGGCCCTTCGAGATCGACCCGCAGGGGTTCCGCCACCTCGACCGGGTGATCGGGCTGCTCGGCGAGCGCGGTGTCTACAGCGTCATCGACCTGCACGCCCTGCCCGGCTCCCAGAACCAGCACTGGCACTCCGACAACCCCACGCACGTGGCCGGATTCTGGCAACACCGCCACTTCCAGGACCGGGCGGTGCACCTGTGGGAGGTCATCGCCGACCACTACCGCGACCATCCCTGGGTGGCCGGCTACAACCCGGTCAACGAGCCGGGCGACCTCACCGGCAAGGTGATCGGACCCTTCTACGATCGGCTGGTCAAGGCCGTGCGCTCCGCGGACCCGCGGCACATCCTGTTCCTGGACGGCAACACGTACGCCACCGACTTCTCAATATTTCGGGAAATGTACGAAAACACGGTTTTCGTCCTGCACGACTACGCGCTCGCCGGCTTCGCCCACGGCGGGCCGTACCCCGGATACACCCGCGACGAGTGGTGCGACCGCGACGCGCTGGAACACACCTTCGCCAGACGTTCCCGCTTCCAGCGGGAGACCGGCACACCCCTGTGGGTGGGCGAGTTCGGCCCCGTCTACACCGGCGACCCCGGCGTGGACGCGCAGCGCTACCAGATCCTTCGCGACCAGCTGGAGATCTACGACGGCCACGGCGCGGGCTGGTCGTTGTGGACCTACAAGGACGTGGGACTGCAGGGCCTTGTGCACGCCGCGGGGCCGTACCTCGACAGGTTCGGCGACTTCATCGCCAAGAAGCAGCGGCTCGGGGCGGACCGCTGGGGCTCGACCATGGAGGAGTCGGCCGACGTCCTGGCGCCGCTGCACGCGTTGATCGAGACGGAGTTCCCCGGCTGGGAGCCCTATCCGTGGGGCGCCCGCTACCAGACCGACGACCTCCTCCGGCACATCCTCATGGCCCAGGCGCTGCTGCCGGAGTACGCCGAGCTCTTCCGCGGGCTCGACGACGGGGAGCTGACCGCCCTCGCCGACTCCTTTCTCCTCGACCGCTGCGTACGCCGCCAGCCCCTGCTCGACCTGCTCTCCGACAACCTCAGAGGCCGCTGACGATCCGTGACCTCATGCGCTCCGGGTCAGGCTGGGGGAGCTCATCCCCGGCCTGCCATCAGCCGTCCCCTTTCAGGCGGGCCCGACCCGGGGGGTCGATAGGGTCCTGTTCGTGACGACGGAGCTGGAGGACCTCGCCGTACGGCTGCGGGAGTTCGCGAAGGTCAGGGAGTGGGAACGGTTCCACACGCCGAAGAACCTGGCGATGGCGCTGGCGGGCGAGGTGGGGGAGCTGGTGGCGGAGTTCCAGTGGCTCACCGCCGAGGAGTCCAGGAGCCCCGGCGACGAGGCACTCGCGAGGATGCGCACAGAGCTCGGCGACGTGACCCTCTACCTGGTGCGCCTGGCGGACGTCCTGGGCGTCGACCTGGTGGAGGCGGCCAGGGCCAAGCTCGACGACAACGACCGCCGCTACGACCCCGACGTCTATCGCGGTTCGGCCAGGAAGGCACCACCGTCCCCTGGCACCACCTGAGAAGGGCTTCTTCTCGCGGTCACCCGGCCCCACATAAGGTGACGAACATGCGATTCGGGGTGCTGGGGCCGCTGGCCGTGTGGACGGACGTCGGCGAGACCGTCACGATTCCCGGCCTCAAAGTCCGGGCGCTCCTCGTGGACCTGCTCGTCCACGAGGGCCATCCGGTGTCCGTGGACCGGCTGGTCGACGACCTCTGGGGCGAGGAGGCGCCGGCCAACCCGGCGGGCGCGCTGCAGGTCCGCGTGTCCCAGCTGCGCAAGGCGCTGGAGGACGCCGAGCCCGGCGGCAAGAACCTGATCGTCTCCAGAGCCCCCGGCTACCTGCTGCGCACTGATGACAGGGCCGGCGACAGGACCGATGACAGGGCCGATGACAGCGCCGTGGACGCCGTCCGCTTCGCCGGCCTGCTGGCCCGGGCCGAGGCGGCGGGCAGCGCGCGGGCCAGGGCGCGGCTGCTGGGCGACGCGCTGGCGTTGTGGCGCGGGCCCGCGTACGCCGACTTCGCCGACGAGGAGTACACGAGGACGGCCGTGCTCCGGCTGGAGGAGCAGCGACTGTCGGCGCTGGAGCAGCACGCCGAGGCCCGGCTGGAGCTGGGCGAGCACGGGCTGCTCGTCGGCGAGCTCGGCGACCTGGTGGCCAGGCATCCGCTCAGGGAGCGGCTGAGGGCCGTACACATGCGGGCTCTCTACCGGGCCGGGCGGCAGAGCGAGGCGCTGGCCGGTTACGGCGAGCTGCGCGAGCGGCTTGCCGACGAGCTCGGCCTCGACCCCGGCCCCGAGCTGGTCGCGCTCCACCAGGCGATCCTCGGGCAGGATCCCGAGCTCAGCGTGCCCGCCGCGCGCCCCGTGACCAACCTGCCCACCCCCGTCGGCAAGCTGATCGGCAGGGAGCAGGCGCTGGCCGAGGTGTGCGCGCTCGCAGGCGACGAGCGGCTGGTGACGCTCACCGGCAGCGGCGGGGTCGGTAAGACCCGGCTGGCGCTGGAGGCCGCGAACCGGCTCATGGACGACTTCGCCGACGGCGCGTGGGTGGTCGCGCTCGACCAGGTGTCCCGCGGGCCGGCGTCCTCCCTGATGACCGAGGCCGTCATGGCGGCGCTGGACATCAGGGAGGACGCCGGCGGCGACCCCGCAGGGCAGCTGACCGCCGCGCTCAGGCCCCGGCGGATGTTGCTCGTCCTGGACAACTGCGAGCACGTGGTCGAGCAGGTCGCCGAGCTGACCGGGCAGCTCCTGCGGGCCTGCCCCGGCCTGCGCGTCCTGGCCACCAGCAGGGAGCCGCTGGCCGTGGCGGGCGAGGTGTTGTGGAGCGTGCCGCCGCTGGACGTGCCCGCCGGCGCGGACCTGGCGACCATGGCCTGCTCCGACGCCGTCAGGCTGTTCGTGTCCAGAGCCGCCGCCTCCGCTCGCGGCTTCAAGCTCGACGCGGGCAACGCGCAGGCCATCGCCCAGTTGTGCCGGCGGCTCGACGGCATCCCGCTGGCCCTCGAACTGGCCGCCACCCGGGTGCGGGCGCTCGGCGTGCACGGCGTGGTGGCCCGGCTCGACGACAGGTTCCGGCTGCTGGCCTCCGGGCAGCGCGGCGCCCCCGCCAGGCAGCAGACGCTCACCGCGGTGATCGACTGGAGCTGGGACCTGCTGTCCGACGACGAACGCCTCGTCCTGCGCCGCCTGGCCGTGCACGCCGACGGCTGCACCATGGAGTCCGCGGAGGCGGTCTGCGCCGAGAGCGGCCTCGACGTGCTCGACCTGCTGGCCCGCCTCGTCGACCGCTCGCTCGTCGTCGTCGCCGACGTTCCCACGGGCGTCCGATACCGGCTGCTGGAGTCGGTGTCCGAATACTGCGTGGCCCGGCTGTCCGACGCCGCCGAGCTCGACCGGACACACCTCGCGCACCTGCGCCACTACCTGGAGCTGGCCGAGCGGGCCGAGCCGGAGCTGTACGGGCCCGGGCAGCGCGACTGGCTGCTGCGCCTCGACGCCGAGGCGGCGAACATGCGGGCGGCGCTGGACACGGCGGTCGCGGCGCGGGAAGGCGATCGCGCGGCCCGGCTGGTCAACGCGCTGGCCTGGTACTGGTTCCTGCGCGGCAGGCTGGCCGAGGGCCGGCGGTCGCTCGCGGAGGCGCTGGCGATCGAAGCGCCGCCGTCCCCAGCCCGGGCCAGGGCCGCCGCCTGGCACGCCGGGTTCGCGCTCATGCTGGGCGAGCAGGTCGCATACGAGCCCGCACTTGCGGCGATCGACGACCCGGGCGCGAGGGCCAGGGCCGCGTTGTTCGTCGGCCTGCACATCAGGGACATGCCGACCGGGCAGGAGCTGACCAGCCGGGCGCTGGCCACGTTCCGGGCCCTCGGCGACAAGTGGGGCATCGCCGCCGCGCTGACCCGGCAGGCCCGAGACGCGTTCACCCAGCGCGACGTGGATGCGCTCGAGCGCACCGCGGGGGAGAGCGCGCGCCTGTTCACCGAGCTGGGCGACCGCTGGGGGCTGTTGCGGGCCACCGAGTGGCTGGCCTCCCAGGCCGAGATGGCCCACGACCCCGAGCGGGCGAACCGGCTGTTCGGCGAGGGCCTGCGGATGGCCGAGGACCTCGGCCTGTGGGCGGAGGCCGCCACGCAGACGGCGTGGCTGGGCTGGATCGCGTGCTCCAGCGGCGACTACGACAGCGCCGTCGAGATCTGCGAGCGCGCCATGAAACTGGCCATCGAGCAGGGTTACAAGGAGGGCGAGGCCATGGCCAGGATGGGTCTGGCCTTCGCCGCGCGCCGCGCCGGGCTCCTTGACCTGGCCGAGGAACACCTGCTCCGCCTGCTCGAAGGCGTGCCGCGCGACCCGGACATCGAACCCTCCCTGCACGTCCCCTCCACGCTGATCGAGCTGGGGCTGCTCACGGAGGTGCGCGGCGACCCGGCCACGGCCCTGGATCTGCAGCTGGAGGCGCTGGCCGCCGCCGCAAAGATCGGTGACCCCAGGACGATGGTGTGGGCCGTCGAGGGCGCGGCCTCCGCGATGGGGCCGCCCGGCAAGGCCGCCCTGCTGCTGGGGCTGGCGGCCGCGGCCAGGGAATACCACCAGACTCCCGCGGGGCCGTCGGAGCAGGTCGAGATCGACCGGGTCACGGCCAGGGCGCGCGAGGCGCTGGGGGAGGAGGGGTTCGCGGCGGCGTACGAGGAGGGTGCGGCGTACAAGCTGGACGACGTGCACGACCTGCTGCGAGACGAGGTGCGCGATCCGCGGTGAGACAGGGCGGACGGCCTGCGGTGAAGTGAGGTGCGCGACCGGCGTTGAGACAGGGCGGGTGGCCTGCGGTGGGGTGAGGTGTGTCGTTCCCGGGGTGGTGCGGTGCGCGGCGGTGCTCATTCGAGGTGGGCGGCGAGGCGGTGGAAGAACGCCATCCAGCTCGCCCTGGCCTGTTCGGCGTGGACCTGGTCGGTGTTGACGGCGTACTGGTGGAAACGCATCTCGGTCCGGCCCGCCAGGTCCGCGAGCTCGATCGTCACCACCGACGCGGGGCCGTCGCCCGGGCCGTCCGGGTCGCCGGTGGTGAACACCAGCCGCTCCGGCGGCTCGACCTCACGGTACGTGCCGTCGAGCGTCGCCTCGAACCCCTCATCGCCCACGAGCGTGGCCCGCCAGATCCCGCCCGGCCAGGCGTCCAGCGTGAGCCGGCCCACCGGCGTGGCGAGCGACGCGGGCCCGAACCAGCGGGAGAAGCGCTCGGGCTCGGTCCAGGCGGCCCACACCAGCTCGCGGGGGGCGTCGAAGACGAGCGTGAGGCCGTACTCGGCGGTCTGAGCCATCGTTGCTGCCCTTCCGTGCTGCCGGTCGCGACCGCTCCACGGTGCCGTACGGCGCTTACGGTCCCCTTCTCGGCGTCTTAAGGACCATGGCAGGCTGAGATCATGCGGATCATTCGCGCGGCCAGAGTGCTCACCGGACGTCCGGGAGAGGTGATCGCTGAAGGAGAGGTCCTCATCGACGGGGCGACGATCGTCTCGGTCGGGCCGCGCGGCAGCGCGGGCGAGGGCGGCGAGGTCGTCGAGCTGCCCGGCCACACGGTGCTGCCCGGTCTGGTCGACGCGCACGTGCACCTGGGGTTCGACGCCGCGGTCGACCCGGTGACGCGGCGGAGCGCCGAGAGCGACCAGCATCTGCTGCTGCGGATGGCGGAGAACGCGCGCAAGCTCGTGTCCGCCGGCGTCACCACCGCCCGCGACCTCGGCGGGCGTGACTTCCTCGACCTGGCGCTACGGGACGCGATCGAGGAGGGGCTGGCCGTCGGCCCGCACATCGTGGCCGCCACCAGGCCCATCACGATCACCGGCGGCCACTGCTGGTACATGGGCGGCGAGGCCGACGACGAGGTCGCCATCCGCCGCGTGGCCAGGGAGAACCTGCGGGCCGGCGCCGACTGCCTCAAGGTGATGGCCTCGGGCGGCCAGATGACGCCGAGTGCGCCCCCGAGCTGGGTGCCTCAATACACCACCGAGCAGCTCAGAGTGGTCGTGGAGGAGGCCGGCGCATGCGGCAAGGGCGTCGCCGCGCACGCCCACGCCCACGCGGCGATCCGCAGCGCGCTCGAAGCCGGGGTCACCACGATCGAGCACTGTTCGTTCTTCACCTCCTCGGGCCATCGCTACGACTCCAAGCTCGCCGACCTGGTCGCGGCCGGCGGCACGTACGTCTGCCCGACCCTGCACGGCGTGTTCTGGCGCTCGCGCGAGGTGTTCGGCGCCGAGATGCTCGACGACTGGCTGAGCGGCATCGTGGCCATGCGGGAGGCGGGCGTGCGGCTCATCGCGGGGACCGACGCCGGGTTCGTCTCCAGCGGCGTGGCCAACCGTGCCGACGGATTCGTCGCGAGCCTGGAGGTGTTCGCGGAGGCCGGGTTCGGCAACGCGGAGATCATCGAGCTGGCCACCGTGCGGGCCGCCGACGCCTGCGGGGTGGGGGAGGCCGCCGGCAGCCTGGAGGCGGGCAAGCGGGCCGACCTGATCGCGGTCGCGGGCGACCCGCTCACCTGCCTGTCCGACCTGCGCAACCTCGCGCTCGTCCTGGTCTCGGGCCGATCGGTGAGCCAGGCGGGCGTGGACACGGTGACGTCGTCCGCAGGCTGAGGGAGCGGCCCCCCGGATCCTCGCGGGCGGCTAGGCTCCTCGCATGGACTTGAAAGATCGCGTACGCGAGCTGCGCCTCCAGGGCCGCTCCCCGAAGGAGATCGCCCGCGCTCTCAAGGTCGCGCCGTCGGTCGTCGCGCCGCTCGTGCGGGCCATCGCCGCCGAGACCGCACCCACGGGCGACCCCGAGGTGGTCGGGTGCTGGATCAACACCGGCTGGAGCGACGGCCTCGACGTCGACCCCGCGCGCGGCTGGGTGGACGAGGCCCCCGGGTCGGGCGTGGACGGCATGGTGTGCGTGCTCGTGGCCCGGCGGCACACGTGGGACCGGATGACGGTCTGCGGCTACCTCGCCGACGTCTACTGCCTGGGCGTGAAGAACGCCATCGGGCCCGACGTGCTCGACGACCTCGAGTTGCGGCGCTTTCGCGAATACTTCTTCGGCGAGTACGCGGGATGGCAGGAGGCGCCGATCGACCTGGCCAGGCACCTCGTGCTCGGGTCGATCGGCTACGCCCGCACGCTCGGGTTCGAGCCCGACGAGGAGTTCGAGCCCGTGGCCGGCGCCCTGGGGGCGTGGGAGGAGAAGTCCGCGATCACGTTCGGGCGCGACGGCAGGCCCTTCTACATGCAGGGGCCGCACGACGACGCCGCCAAGGTGCTGCGGATTCTGCGACGCACGCTGTCCGACGACGAGTTCGACCACGTCACCGTGGCCCCGTGACGGCCGCCCGCCCCGAGAGGGCGCGATGACCTGAGTTCTTCCGGGTGTGGCTCTTCCTGCGGTCACGAGGTCTCCGGGAGCCGGAAACGGTGGGGAAACGCCTGCTGCCCTAGACATGAGGCCGGCGTCGCGCGAGACCCGGCTCGGCGAGTTCCGGGCCTGCGGCCGGCGCCTTGCAGGCGTTTCCAGCAAGGAAGGATCACCAGGATGAATCGCACGATGGCCTTCGGCGTTGCCGGGCTGGCCTGCGCGATGATGACGCTGGGCAGTGTGCAGCCCGCCACCGCCGAGGCCAAGCACCGATACGGGGACGTGCAGAAGGCGCTGACCGCCCTGGCGAAGAACTCCGGGATCGTCGGGGCGGTCGGAGGGCTCTACGTCGACGGCAAGAAGGTCGACGGAGGTACGACCGGCTCCAGGCTCCTGGGTGGCAAGGGCGGGAAGATTCCCGAGAACGCCCGCTACCGCATCGGATCCCAGGGCAAGTACATGACGGCCCTCGTGGCACTGCAACTGGTCGAGGAGGGCAAGCTCGGCCTGGACGACAAGCTCAGCGAAGTGCTGCCGATCGTGGCCGAGCAGGACCTGGTGGAACTGGCCGGCGAGATCACCGTCCGGCACCTTGTCCAGCAGACCTCCGGCATCCCCAATGGCCACCTCGACATCTTCGACTTCACGACCTACTACTCGCCGGCCGATCTGGTGAAGAAGACCCGCGACCTGCCCCGGACGGGGGAGCCGGGCGAGAAGTACCACTACTCCAACACCAACTTCATCCTCCTCGGAATGATCATCGAGGAGATCACCGGCAACCCCTCGACCGAGGAGTTCGAGCGGCGGATCTTCGTCCCGCTCAAGATGACCCGCACCTACGGGACCACCAAGCCCCCAGAAGGCATCAAGGGCCCGCACGGGCACGGTTACGCTCGTGATGGCGAGGGCAAGCTCCGCGACATGGACCGGCTCAACGCGAGCTACGGCGCGGGCACCGGCGGAGTGGTGTCCACCGCGCGTGACATGAGCAGGTTCTTCAGCGCGTTCGAGAAGGACAAGCTGTTGCCGGACGACCTGCAGCAGGTCTGGGAGGGAACGCCGCCGGGCAAGCCGGAAGGGCCGCCTCCCGCCGAGCGCATATGCGGGAACAAGCCGCCGATGCGGGTTGTCGGAGGCGCAGCGGCGGGTTTCAACGCGATGACCTTCAGCACGTACGACGGCCGCGTACAGTTCGCCGTCTCCACCACGCTGAGCACTGATCCCCATGCCCCCAACGCGATCATCCAGCAGGCGGCCGAAGCGGTGCTCTGCCCGAAGCAATAACCACCGCTCCGCGTTCACGCCCTCGGAAGGGCAGGTGGACGGTCGGGCGGCTTCCGGCGTACGCTCGCCGCACTTTCGATCAAGGGAGTGAGCATGGCGCAGTCACGGGAGCACACCTTCTCCGGCACCAGGGACCGCATCACCGCCCGCGTCTGGCCGAATGAGCGGCCGCGCTATGTCGCCGTGCTGGTCCACGGTTACGGTGAGCACATCGGCCGCTACGAGTACGTGGCCGACCGGCTCGTCCGGCACGGCGCCGCCGTCTACGGGCCCGACCACATGGGCCACGGCAGATCCGAGGGCGACCGCGTGCTCATCGAGGACTTCGAGGACGTGGCCACCGACGTGCGCACCGTCGAGGAGCGCGGCAGGGCCGACCACCCGGACGTGCCCGTCGTGGTGATCGGCCACTCGATGGGCGGCCTGATCGCGGCCCGCTACGCCCAGCGCCACGGAGCCGGGCTGGCCGCGCTCGTCCTGTCGGGGCCGGTGATCGGCAGCTGGGCGATCGTCCCGGAACTGCTGGCCTACGAGGAGCCGCCGGACACCCCGATCGACCCGGACACCCTCTCCCGCGACCTGCCGGTGGGCGCCGCGTACGCCGCCGACCCGCTGGTGTGGCACGGCCCCTTCAAGCGCGCCACCCTGGAGGCGTTCGCGACGACGCTGGCCACGATCGCCGAGAGCGGCACGCTCGGATCGTTGCCGACGTTGTGGGTGCACGGGGAGGCGGACGAGCTCGTCCCGATCGCCGGCAGCCGCCCCGGCGTCGAGGCCGTGCGTGGCACCGACCTGACGGAGCGCATCTACCCGGAAGCCCGGCACGAGGTGTTCAACGAGACCAACAAGGACGAGGTGCTGGACGACGTCACGGCCTTCATCGACCGCGCCCTGACCCGGACGTAACCCTCCAGCCTCGGACCCGAACCTTGGGCCTCGGACCAGGACCTCCGGCCCCGGACCGACCCCGGATCCTAACTACGGCGTCGGTCCGGGTCCCGAACCTTCGGCCCGGACGCGGACCTTCGGACTCGGTCCCGGCTTCGGCGTCGGAAGTGGGGAGATCTCCCCGCCAGGCGGGAGCGGAGTCAGCCCACGGGCAGCCAGACGTGCCCCGAGCCCCGCGTACGGGTCAGCTCGACCTTCCAGCATCCCGGCTTGGGGAACACGAACCCGGTGCCCCACTCCTGGCCGGGCCGTCGCCAGCTGGATCCGCTGTGCTCCTCGGGCCCCCAGACGAGCGTGGCGGCGGCGCCGTCGGGCAGCGTGGCCCTGACATGCAGCGGCCCCTCACCGGTCATCCGCCACACGATCTTGATCTCGTCGCCATGGTGGAGCGGGGTCTCCTTCACGAAGAGCAGCCCCCACAGCTCCGCGTCCCGAGCCGTCCCCTGGACCTCGGGGAACCCCCCGCCCGCCGGCGCCACGGCGTCCGCACACCCGCCGCTCCGCCCGGGACCCGGGGTCGCGCTCGTGACGCCGGTCGCGATGACGCTCGGGGTCACGCTCACAGCGCCGCTCGGGCTCGGGCTCGCGACGCCGGTCGGCACGCCGCCCGCGGTCGGGCTCGCGACGCCGCTCGGGGCGGAGCCCGAAGCCGGCGCCACGCTCGAACATCCGGCCAGGACGGCCGCCGCCAGGACGGCCGCCCCGCATGTCAGCCACCTCACCATCGAACCTCCTCACCCTGTCTACTTCCGATCGGGACGGAAGGTTGCGATGAGTTTCCCGCCGCGGCCGGGTCTTCCTGTCCGAGGAGGCGATGATGGGCGAGCAGAATCGGGCACTGGCCGCCGGTGTGGCGCTGCTGGAGCGGGCGATCGAGTACGCCGTGGGGAGCCTGCGGGCCGTCACGCCGGAGGCGCTCTGCCGCGGCACACCCTGTTCGGGCTGGAGCCTGCAGCGGCTGCTCGACCACGTCGACGACTCGCTGCGGAGCCTGAACGAGGCGGCGGCGTCCCGCTCCGTCGAGCTCTGCGGGGCCGCCGCTCCCCGGCCGGCCGCCGCCAACCCGGCCCTGCTCCTCAGGGACGACGCGACCGAGGTGCTCGGCCTCTGGACGGCCCTGCTCGCCGACGAGCCCGTCTCCATCGGCGGATGGCAGGTGTCGAGCCCGATGGTGGCCGCGGTCGGCGCGATCGAGATCGCCGTGCACGGCTGGGACGTGGCCAGGGCGTGCGGGGAGCTCCACCCGATCCCGCCCGCAATGGCCGGGGAACTGCTGGACCTGGCCCAGGTATTCGTCACGCCCGCGGACCGCCCGGACAGGTTCGCCGCGCGCATGGTCGTTCGGCGCCAGGCGCCCGCGCAGGATCACCTGCTGGCCTTCCTGGGCCGCGACCCGGACTGGCGTGCACACCTCTGAGACATGACCCTGGTCATGGAAATGCAGGCGCGGCGTGTTTTCGTCCATAAACAGGAGTGGACGATGTCGAGCTCAAGCCGTATTTCAGCGGTGTCGACATGGCGCGGCTCAAGCGGCACATGGTCATGCTGCTCTGCTCCGTCCTCGGCGGCCCTGAGGTGTACGAAGGCCACGACCTGGGCGACGCCCACCGGGGCATGGGCATCACGGGCGAGCACTACGAGAAGGTCGGCCGCATCCTGGTCACCGTGCTCCGGGAGGACTTCGGCGCCGACGACGGCCTCGTGGAGCACGTCGCGACGGGATGACCGAGGCGGCGGAGGAGTCGTCGGCCACGTCGCCGCCATGGTGGGAGGGCGAGATCATCCTCCACGACGTGCGCGCCCCCGGCATCGCGGTCATCCGCACCCGCCTGAACTACCAGTATCCCTTCCGCCCCGGGCAGTCCGCTTCCGTCTCGACCGCGCTGCGTCCCAAACTCTGGCGCTACTACTCCATCGCCAACGCGCCGCGCCGCGACAACACCATCGACCTGCACGTACGCGTCGTCGACGGCGGCACGGTCAGCGCGGCCCTCGTGCACGGCGCGCAGCGCGGCGACATCCTGAAGATCAGCGCACCGGTGGGCGACCGGCTGACGCTCGACCAGAACTCGGCCAGGGAACTCCTCCTCATCGCGGGCGGCACGGGCCTGGCCCCCCTCAAAGCGCTCGTGGAGCAGGTGGCCTACGAAGGCCCGCCCCGTGCGGTCCGCCTCTTCGTCGGCGCCAGAACCTCCCGCGAGCTGTACGACACCGAGGCCCTCTCCAAGCTGGAGGCCGGCAACCCCTGGCTGCGCGTGGTGCCCGTCGTGTCCCGCGACGCCTTCTACCGGGGTGAGCACGGCTACGCGGTGGACATCGCGCTGAAGGCCTGGCGCGACCAGGACGTCTTCGTCTGCGGCTCGGAGGAGATGGTCCAAGGCTCCGTCGCCCGGCTCCTGGACGCCGGGGTGCCGCCCGAGCAAATCCGCTTCGACGAGTTCACCACTGCTGGAGGTAGGGAGCCGTGACCGGAGACATGCCGTGGGGGGAGCGCCCATCGAACGACCGCCAGCGACTCACACCGGAAAGAGTGCGGAACAAAGCCTTCTCCCGTACCAAACTCGGGCACCGCGGCTACAGCGAGGACGAGGTGCGGACCTTCCTGTACCGCATGGCCGACGACATGGCGGCCGGCGACATGGAGAAGGCCGACCTGCGCGCCGAGGTGGAACGGCTGAAGAACTGGTACAAGGACCGGGGCACCGACGTCACCGCCCCGAATGCGAACCAGCAGGCCAGGCTCAGCGTCGACGCGTCAACCTCCTTTCCCGCGCCCAGCAGACGGCCGACGCTCAGATCGCCGAGGCGGAGGACTACGCCCGCCGGCTGGTGGCCCAGGCAAGGCAGCAGTACGAGCAGGTGTTGCAGGAGGCGCAGCACCGGGCGGAGGAGGCCGCCAACCAGGCGGTCAACGTCTACCGTTCGAGCGGCGGACACCAGTCGGCCGAGGCCGAGGAGCTGGAACGGCGGATCGCCTATCTGCGCACCTTCGCGGAGGTCACGCAGGTCCAGTTGCGGGCGGTGCTCGAAGGGCTGACGAACGAGGTGAACAAGCTCGGCAACCTTCCGGATGCCGGGCAGCACACCGCCTACTCCTCGTTGGGGCGCGACTGACACGAGCCGTGCGTCCGTGACAGGGCCGCCCGGCGCGACCGGGCCCCTCACGTGCCCGCCTGATCGGGCGGGGTCCATCGGGAGCGTCGCGGGTGCCACCCGAGGTAATCGAGCGCGCCCATCCCACTAAAACCACACAAAACGCCGTACGATCGTGCTGTACAGAGCAGTCATCCGGACATGACTCTCCGCGAACCCCCAACGATCCATCCGATACGGTGGGAAGATCGTAAGTGGCCACCGGTCACCACCGGACCATCACACGGGGCATTCCGTGTCATAGGGGGCGGATAGCCGTCCGGCCCGGTCGGCGGGGCGACACAGCGGATCGCCACGGCCAGGGCCGAGCAACGTGGTGGCGACGACCGTTCTTCGTGCGGCCGTCGCCACCACCCGACCCGGCGGCCGAGCGTCAGGGGCCCTCGTGCAACGTGGCCAGCACCTGCTCGCCGTATTTGGCCAGTTTGTTCTCGCCCACGCCGTTGACCTGGCTCAGCTCCGCCAGTGAGGACGGCGATCGGGTGGCGATCTCGCGCAGCGTCGCGTCGTGGAAGATCACGTAGGCGGGCACCCCCTGCTCCTTGGCGGCGGCGGCCCGCCAGGCGCGCAGGCGTTCGAAGACCGGCGCGGCCTCCTCGGGCAGCTCGGCCGCGGCCTGGGCCTTCGCCGACGCGGTCTTGGCGCGGGCCGGGCGTAGCGTGTCGCGCCGCAGCGGCACCTCGCGCCGGCCCCGCAGCACCGCCGCGCTGCCGTCGGTGAGCACCAGCGCGCCGTGGTTGGGCTCCACCGCCAGCAGCCCCTGGGCCAGCAGTTGCCGCACGACCCCGTGCCACTCCGCGTTGCCCAGGTCGGCCCCCACCCCGAACACCGTCAGCGTCTCGTGGCCGTGCTGGAGCACCTTGGCGGTCTGCTTGCCGAGCAGGATGTCGACCGTCTGCCCCACGCCGAACTTCTGGCGGCGCTCCTTGTCGAGCCGCCACACGGTGGAGAGCACCTTCTGGGCCGCGGTCGTGCCGTCCCACGACTCGGGAGGCGTCTGGCAGGTGTCGCAGTTGCCGCAGGGCTCCGAGCTCTTCTGGCCGAAGTAGTCGAGCAACATCATCCGCCGGCAGCCCACGGTCTCGCAGAGCGCGAGCATGGCGTCGAGGTGGTGCACCTGGCGGCGGCGGTGTGCTTCGTCACCCTCCATGGCCATCCGCCGGTGTTGCACCACATCCTGCAGGCCGTAGGCCATCCACGCGGTGGCGGGCAGCCCGTCACGGCCGGCCCGCCCGGTCTCCTGGTAGTAGCCCTCCACCGACTTGGGCAGGTCTAGGTGGGCGACGAAGCGCACGTCGGGCTTGTCGATGCCCATGCCGAACGCGATCGTGGCCACCACGATCAGCCCGTCCTCGCGCAGGAAGCGGGCCTGGTGGGCGGCGCGCGTGCGGGCGTCGAGACCCGCGTGGTAGGGCACCGCGGCGATGCCGTTGGCGGCCAGGAACTCGGCGATCTTCTCGACCGAGGAGCGCGACAGGCAGTAGACGATGCCCGAATCGCCCGGGTGCTCGGTGCGCAGGAAGTCGAGCAGCTGCCGCTTGGGCTCGCTCTTGGGGGCGATGCGGTAGTGGATGTTGGGCCGGTCGAAGCCGGCGACGAAGTGGCCGGCCTCGTCGAGGCCGAGCCTGGCGGAGATCTCGGTGCGGGTGGCCGGGGTGGCGGTGGCGGTCAGGGCGATGCGCGGCACGTCGGGCCAGGACTCCCGCAGCTTGGACAGCTCGAGGTAGTCGGGGCGGAAGTCGTGGCCCCACTGCGCCACGCAGTGGGCCTCGTCGATGGCGAACATCGAGATGTCACCCTTGGCCAGCAGTCGCAGTGTGGCATCGACGCGCAGCCGCTCGGGGGCGAGGTAGAGCAGGTCGAGCTCGCCCGCCAGGAACTCCGACTCCACCAGCCGGCGCTCGTCGAAATCCTGCGTCGAGTTGAGGAACCCCGCCCGCACGCCGAGCGCCCGCAGCGCGTCGACCTGGTCCTGCATCAGAGCGATGAGGGGCGAGACGACCACCCCCACACCGCGTCGCACCAGGGCGGGGATCTGATAGCACAGTGACTTGCCGCCGCCGGTGGGCATGAGGACGAGCGCGTCGCCGCCGGCCACGACGTGATCGATGATCTCTTGCTGACCCGCCCTGAACGAGTCGTAGCCGAACACGCGGTGCAGGACCTCGAGGGGTGTATCCATGCGGCTACCTTACGTGTTCGGGGGACGGCTTTTCGTGAGTTCGCCGACGGCGATCGGGCGATCAGGCGGGTGCCCCGCCGGCACGCTCCGACCGATCGTAGGCCACCAGGGAGAGGGCGCCGAGCGCGCAGGCTGCCGCCACCGCCGCCATGACCGCCGGATACCCGGCGAACTGGGCGATACCGGCCGCCAGCAGCGGCGCGACGGCCTTGGCCACGGTGACGGGGAGCGCGAGCGCGCCGTTCAGCGACGCGTACGCGGCCGTCCCGTACCTGTCGGCCAGGAGCGCCGGTCGCGCGATCGTCCCCACCCCGAACCCCAGCCCGAACAGCACCACGGCCGCCACGGCGCCGGCCGCGCTCCGCCCCCACAGCGGCAGCAACACCGCGGCCATCCCCTGCAGCCCGAACATCGCCGCCGTGATCAGCGCGACCGGCCAGCGCGCCTGCAACCCGGTGGTGACCAGGCGGCCGGTCACCGAGAGCACCCCGAGCAGGCCCGCCACGCCCGCGGCGAACACCGGCGGGTGGCCGAGCACGATGAGGTACGTGACCAGCAGCATCCCCATGACCGCCACCGCGCCGGTCTGGGTCAGGAACGCGGACACCAGCAGCCAGAACGGACGCTCGCGCAGGGCGGTCCCGACGATCTCGCGCCGGTCCACGTGGACGGGCGCACCCCGGCCGCGCACCGCCAGACCGTGCAGCGGCACCGCGACCAGGGCATATCCGGCGGCCAGGACGACCAGCGCCCGCCGCCACCCGTACAGCTCGACCAGCAGCCCTGTCAGCGGCAGGAAGATGCTCGACGCGAACCCCGCCACCACGGTCACCGCCAGCAGCGCCCGCGCGCGCCGCGCGGCGTCGAACCAGGCCACGATCACCGCGAAGGCCGCCTCGTACAACACCATCGCCGAGGCCACGCCGAGCACCCCGCACGCCAGGTAGAGCTGGGCCACGGAGCGCACCTGCGACCAGGCCAGCAGCGCCAGGGCGCCCAGCGCGGACCCCGCCGTCATCAGCGCGCGCCCGCCGTGCCGGTCCAGCCAGTGCCCGACGGCCGGCGCCACCACTCCGGACACCAGCACCGCCAGCGTGATCGCTCCGGTGAGCTGCGCGACGCCGGCGTGGAGGTCCCGCGACATCGGCGGAATGAAGACCGAGAACGCGTAATAAAGCACGCCGTATCCAGCGGTCTGGGTGATCGCGAGTGCCCCGATCAGTCGTACGGAAGGCGTCGGTTGAGCGATCACGCGATTACTGTGCCCGCTCATCTGACGGCAACTCGTGATTAAGGTCACGTCGCGGGAATTGCATTGTCCTATATGCGTGAACGGCTAATAGCGTTGTGTCATGGGACATTCTTATGTGGTAACCGGTGGCGGACGCGGTATCGGCAAGGCCGTGGTCGAACGGCTGCTCGGCGAGCGGAACACCGTGGTCGCCGTCGAGCGCGACCCCGATGCCCTGTCCTGGGCGGGCCCTCGGGTGATCCCTGTGATCGGTGACGCGGCGGACGAGGAGGTCGCAGCCTGGGCCGCCGACCTGGCCCAGGAGTCGGGCACGCTGAGCGGCTGGGTGAACAACGCCGCCGTGTTCAGGGACGCCTCGGTGCACTCCGATCCGATCGCCGAGGTCAGAGCATTGATCGCGGCCAACCTGGACCTGGCCGTGGTCGGCTGCGCCACCGCCGTACGCCATTTCCTCGGGGCCTGTACGCCGGGCGCCATCGTCAACGTCACCTCGCACCAGGCCACCAGGGCGGTGCCCGGCAGCCTCCCGTACGCGACCGCGAAGGCCGCCACGGAGGGGCTGACCAGGTCGCTGGCGGTGGAGTACGGCAGGCGCGGCATCAGGGTCAACGCCGTGGCGCCCGGCACGGTGGCCACGGAACGGCACGAGGCGTTCATGGCCGCCCAGGACCCGGAGGACGCGGCGGCCGTCGAAGAGCAGCTGGCCACGCTCCATCCCCTGGGCCGTGTGGCGACGCCCGCCGAGGTGGCCTCCGTCGTGGCCCACCTCCTGTCGGACGACGCCTCCTTCGTCAACGGGGCCACGATCCCGGTGGACGGCGGACGCACCGTTCTCGGGCTCGATCCGGAGGCACGGGAGTGAGCTCCCCCCGGGAGGCACGGGAGCTCGCCCCGGAGGTACGGGGAGCTCGACCCGGAGGCACCGGAATGAGAACGCCCTGTCGGCAAAGGAGCGGCATGTCCGCTCCCACGGCGGGTAAGAGGTGGTCACCGGTGTGAGGTGATCGCGATGAGTCTCTCCCCAAGGGAGCGCCGCATCCTCGCCGAGATCGAGGGTGCCCTTGAGCAGGAGGACCCCGAGCTGGCCAGGCGCGTCGCCGAGATCAACAAGGCCGGGTGGGCGCGGGACGCCCGTCCTGGGACGCACGGCGTGCGCAGGCGGGCGCCCCGCGCCTGGATGATCTACCTCGCCGCCGCCCTGGTGATCGTGTCACTGCTGGTCGCCGTGTTGGCCACCTGATCGGCGGCGCAACACCAGCAGGTCGACGGCGGCGGTGACGGCCACGGCGGCGGCGATCACGGCCTCCCAGCGCCAGACCTCCTCGCCCGTGCTCATGGCGCGGACGAGGAAGAACACCCCCGCCACGACGGCGATCACGAGCGCCACCCACGACAGGATCCGCCGGGCTCGCAGCGGGCTTCGCGCGGTCACCGGCTCCGTTCCTGAGCGGTCGCGCAACCACATGACCAGGTCTCCTCTCAGAAGCTCGAAGGGTTCAGGCCAGGCACCTCAGCGCCGCGACGACGCGCGGGTCGACCCCGCCGGAGGCGGGCAGCCGGCCCACCGTGGCCTCGACGAACTGCGCGGGCGTCAACGTCGCGCCGATCCCGTCCACGGACACCCGGATCTGCTCGGCCGTCTGCTCGACCTGAACCTCGGGGCGTCCGGGCTCGAACTGCTCCGCCAGCACGAACCGCCCCACGGCGACCCGCCACGATGTCCTGCCCTCGGCCTCGTCGGCGGACACGGGGGCGCCGACGTCGTCGGCGTGGGTGGCGTACTCGGAGTCGTAGTGGAAGGCCTGCAGGCCGCTGGGGTAGGGGCCGGCCATCGTGTCGAGCGGGGCGTCGGGGCCGAGCTCCCGCATACGCCGGCGCGTCTCGCCGTTCTTGACCCGCCACTCCTCCAGGACCTCTCCGACGGGCAGGTCCCGGCGCCGTCGCACGGACCACTCGTTGAAGTCGTTGTAGCCGCCCACCCCTTCCGCGGACAGGCGGGCCAGCAGGTCCTCGACGGTCCCGTCGAGGCAGGCGTGGTTGTACAGCTCCTCGCCCGCCAGGTGGCCCAGCACGTCGCGGACGGACCAGCCATCGCAGCGCGAGGGACCCGACCAGCCGGCCTCGTCGAGCCCCGAGAAGAACCGGTCGAGCCGGGCCGCCTCGGCGTCGAAGATGTCGAACGGGTCGTAATCCTTGAGCAGGTCGTCGGCCATACCGGGACGCTACCCGTCAGCTGCCGGCTTTCACCGCCATGGAGCCGAGGGCCGTCTTGACACGGGCGTATTCGTCGGCGCAGGAGGGCGCCCGCTCGGCGGGGACCCAGCCGCCCTGGGCGATCTCGGCGTGCTTGCCGGGGTCGGAGCCGTACAGCAGGCAGGCGAACGTGGCCGACTGGGTCAGGCCCGAGAGGTGGTCGATGCCGGTGTGCCCGGCCAGCAGGTGGCGGGCCTCGGCGGCGGACACCACGCGTTTGGGGGCGTCGGCCGCGAGCGTGAGCGCCGCGAACTGGTCGGCCTGGCCTTCGTTGTCCCGCATGCCGTTGAGCGTGGTCAGGGCGTGGCCGAGCTGGTGGTGGAAGAGCATGCTCAGCGCGCCGTCCATGCGGGCGGCCGCGGCTTCGGAGCCGACCTCCTCGGTCTCCGCGATGCCCTTCATCGTCGTACGCACCTTGTCGACCAGCTGGTAGCAGATCGTGATGCGGCGCTCGCCGTGATCCCAGATGGCCTCGGGCGAGCCGCAGTCCTTGGCGACGACCTTGACGGGCTGGGGGACCCGGATCTTGGTCTTCAGCGCCCCGCTGTCCTTCAGGAGCTTCCTGGCCTGTTCGGCGCGCGGCGAACCTGCGGAGTCGTAACGTACGGACACTTCGGACGAAGGGGCCGTCCCGAGCGTGCTCGTCATGCTCAGGACGAGGGCGATCACGGGATGCGGCATTCGCGGCTCCTTCGAGGTCGATCAACGCAATGGGGTAGTCCATGCGGCGTTCGCGTGATCGATAAACCTCGGATTGTGAACCAATCGGGAAAGCCGGAGGCCCGGCCCCCTTCAGGGGACCGGGCCTTCGGTGGATGAACTACCGGCGCCAGCTGTAGACCCGCACGTAGTCCGTGCGGCTCGTGGTGGGCTGGAGCTCGCGGTCACCGCGGTAGACGGCCTTGAAGCTGCCGCTGCGGTAGGCGCGCGTCTTGCCGTAGAACTTGCCGCCCCGCCCGGTCCTGGCGGAGTCGACCCACTTCCAGGCGCTGGAGCCGCTGGCGCGGTGGTAGATGCTGACCCGCTCGCCGCGGACGCCCTCCCACCGGTGGTCATCGACCTGGAGGCGGCCGGAGAAGTAGATCGACCGGCCCTTGCGCACCTTGTACGGGGACGCGGAGAACCGGGAGATCCGGGTGTCGGCCCGACCCTTGCGGACGTCCACGTAGAAGTACGCGGAGTCGGTGGCGATCCGCCTGCCGTCCTCGTTGTAGGCGACGGCCGTGGCCTTCCACTTGCCCTCGGGGTCGTTCTTGTTGAAGGCGATGGCGTAGCGCCAGCCCTCGAGGTCGTCGACGCCCTTGGTGCGCATGGTGCGGAACCTGGAGCTCGCCGGCTCCACGCTGAGCACGACCTTCTCGACGTCGCGGCTGGCGCCGACGTCGAAGTAGGCCTTGGTCTCGGAGTTGCCCTTGACCACGACGGGGTTGGGCGAGATGTCGCGGATCCTAAGCTCGGTGTCGAGGGTGGTGGCCGAAGCCACACCCGCGCCCGACACGAGCATGGTGCCGCCGGCTACGGCGGAAATGATGCCTGCTGCGATCTTCTTCATGAGGGTGCTGATTCCTCTCCCCGTATTGACTTCAGAGCCGGCCCGGGGCGCCGGCTCCCTCTACTACTTTGAGGCGCTGGATCGGGAAAAGGTTGGCTCAAGTTCTGAGAAAAAAATTGATCACGCTTTAACCTGGGCTTATGCCGAAAAAAAGACTGTTTGGGTGACTTGAGCCACTACAGTCTGGCTCATGACCGACGTCTACACCCTGGGCGAGCCGCTGGGCGTCGTCTCCAGCGGCCGCGTGCGCCACGAGAGCGAGGCCAGGCTGGACGTCTGCGGGCCCGAGTTCACCCTGGCGATCGCCCTGGCCCGGCTCGGGCACCGGTCCGCGTACCTCGGCAAGGTGGGTGACGACGAGCTGGGCGCCAGGGCGCTCACCGTGCTCAAGGGTGAGGGCGTGGACGTGCTGGACATGCGCGTGTCCGAAGGGCTGCGCACGGGGCTGATCCTCAGGGAGGCGCGCGTCGGCCGGGAGCCGAGGGCGGCGCAGTACCGCGCCGGCTCGGCGGGCTCGCGGCTGGCGCCGGGCAACGTGCCCATCGACCGGATCGCCGCGGCCAAGATGCTGCACGTCACCGGCCTGACCGCCGGCCTCGGCAGGGACGCGCTGGAAGCCGTGCGGGTCTCCGTGAACGCCGCCAGGAACGCCGACGTGATGATCTCCTTCGCCGTCGAGTACGTCCCGGAACTGTGGGCGTCCGTGCGCGAGGCCGAGGACGTGCTCGGCGAGCTGGCCTGCCGCTCCCACCTGCTCTTCCTCCGCCAGGACGAGCTCGACCTGGTCAAGCCCGCGCTCACCCCCGAGCGCGAGGTCGTGGTGGACCGCGGGGCGAAGGGCGCGAGCGTACGGGCCGACCGCATGCGGTACGACGTGCCCGGCTGGCAGGTGCCCGTCGTGGACACGTCCGGGGCGGGGGAGACCTTCGCCGCCGGTTACATCAGCGCCGCGCTCGACGGCCTCATCCCCCAGGAACGCCTGCACCGCGGGGCGCTGCTGAGCGCCGCCGCGGTGACCAGCGCGAGCGACTGGCAGGGGCTGCCCAGCAGGTCCGACCTCACCTGACGGGCAGCCGTTTTCAGGGATCGATGTCCAGGGTGAAGGTCGAGGTCGTGTTCTTGACGTCCTGGGCGTTGCCGGAGAACCGCAGGCCGTGGAACGTGGCCGACCCGACCGCCGGGCCCTGGCCGGGTTCGGGCAGCTCGTTCACCCAGATGCCGAAGCCCGACTTGGCGTCGAAGGCGTCGCCGCTCTTCTTCGCCCCGCTGATGGACACGTTCGTGAAGACCGTGTCCTCGATCGGGTTGAGCGGTGTGGGCCCCTGGTAGCCGGTCTGGAACATGATCCCGCTGTACGTCGGGTCCACGATGTCCAGGTTGCTGATGCGGATGCCCTGGAACTTCTTGGACGCGGAGAACAGCCACATCGCCGGGAACGTCTGCTGCCCCCAGAAGTGCCCGCCGGCCCTGACCAGCGAGATGTTCTCGAAGACCGTGGGCGGGTCGGCCCCGAACCCGTGCATCGGGATGCCGAAGTCCAGCGAGCTGATGGTGACGCCGGAGTACACCAGCGTGTCGGCCACGTAGATGTTCCTGAACGTGTTGTCGTAGCCGCCGTAGACGGCCACGCCCGCGGCCCGCCAGGTGAGCAGCGAGGTCAGGTTCTCGTAGACGTTCCCGTGCTGCTCGCCCGCGTTGTTGTCGATCGCGGAGAACAGCGCGAAGCTGTCGTCCCCCGTGGACCTGGTCTCGACGTTGGTGACGTGGTTGCCGGTGCTGCCGTTGGTCATGTTCAGGCCGTCGGCGAACACGTTGCGGATGCGCGAGTTCCTGATCGCCATGTCGTCGGTGTTGGAGCCCCAGTACATGCAGATCTGGTGCTCGACCCAGATGTTGTCGATCGTCATGTTCGCCACGTTCGTGAAGTCGAACACCTTGCCGGGGCCGTCGATGCGCGAGGTGTAGTTGCCGAAGTAGGCGAAGTTCGCGAACGTCGTGCCGTTGGCGGTGGCGTCGGCCCGGAAGCCGATGTCGGTGTTGGACTGCCCTGAGGGCGCATGGAACCTGGTGAACCACGGGCCGGCGCCGACGACCTTGACCGCCTTGCCGTACACCTGAAACTTGCCGGCGGTCCGGTAGTCGCCCGCGGGCAGGTAGACGCCGGTCAGGCCGGCGTCCATGCGGGCCTTGTCCAGCGCGTTCTGCACGTCCTGGTGGGAGAACCCGGCCGGCACGGCGTACGTGTCCGGGTCGGGGTTGGCGACCGGGGCCACCCGTTCGAGGTCCACGAAGTCGATCGTGTACGTGGAGCCGTTGGCCGCGTCCTTCTGCAGCCTGATCGTGCTGCCCGCCGGCACGGTGGTGTCGAGCATCAGGTTCGCCTCGTCGTAGATGTGCCTGGGCGGGCCCGAGCCGGGATCGTTGCCGGGACTGGCTTCGGGGCCGTAGAGCCAGGCGTAGCGGGAGGTCAGGTCGATGGCCTTGTGGAAGGTCCCGTCGACGTAGACGTTGAGCCTGGAGTCGATGCCGCCGCCGCCCGGGGCGTCGGGGATGGAGAAGCGGGTGACGAGGGTGTTGGCCGGCGCCTTGGTGGTGAACTCGACGTAGGCGCCGGTCCTGTCCAGCGTCACCGCGCGCCGCCCTGACGCCTCACCGGCGGTCGTGCCGATCTCCCTGCTCGGGCCGACGCGGGTGGCGCCGCCGCCGAGCACGGCGTCCTCGGCCTCATAGGTGTCGTACGGCATGTTCGCGCCGCGGCCCACGAACAGCGGCAGCGTGCTGGTGTTGTTGTCGCGCCGGACCGGCAGTTCCTCCGGGTCGGCGGCGAGCACGGTCTTGACGGTGTACGTGCCGTCCGCCGCGGTCCAGGTGCCGAGGGTGACCGGGGCGGTGGTGGCGCCGGGGGCGATCGCGCCGGTCGCGGAGCCGGACAGCGTCCTGACGACGTCGCCGGAGTCGTCGGCGACGGTGAGCGTGACGCCGTGGGAGCCGCCGCTGGAGGCGACCGTGCCCTGGTTCTTGATCGCCACGGTGAACGTCACGGTGGTGCCAGCGGCGGGGTTGCCCGGCGTCCAGGAGACGGGGGAGGCGACCAGGTCGGCCGTGTCGGCGGGCTTCACGGTCAGCGTGCCGGTAGTGGCGTTGTTGGCCTCGTTCTGCTCGGGGACCTCGCCGTCCTCGTCCACCCTGGCGGAGAGCTCGTGGGTGCCGGCCGTACGCGTCCCGATGTCCGCGGACACGGTGGCCGACGCCCCCGCGGCCAGCGCGGCCACGTCGGCGCTGCCGGCCTTGTCGTCGCCCACGTAGAAGGTCACCGTGGTCGCGGCGGAGCGTTCTGTGCCGGCGTTCCTGACCGTGGCCGAGAGCGTGACGTCGTCGGTCTCGACCGGCGACGCGGGCGAGGAGGTGAGGCCCGACACGGTCAGGTCGGGGTTGGGCGCGGGCGTGCCGAAGATCTGGATCTCGGCGATCTGGCCGCCGGGCGCGCCGGAGTTGGCGGTGATCCTGAGCCGGACGTCGGCGGCCCTGCCGCTCAAGGGGCCGCTCAAGGGGCCGGTCAAGGGGCCGGTCAAGGGGCCGCTCAAGGGGCCGGTCACCGGGATGGTGACCGCGTTGCCGGTGGCCGGGTCGAAGGTGTAGGTGGCCTGGGAGACGAGGCTGGTGAAGCCGGTGGCGCCCTGCTCGCGACCGAGGACCTGGATGGTCTGAGTGCGCCTGGCCCAGGCCTGGGCGGGGTTGAGCTTGAGCGTGATGGCGCTCAGGTCGGTGTCGGCGCCGAGCCGCACGGTGAGCGTCCCGGGGTGCGCGGCGGCCTCCCAGTACGTGCTCACGTCGTCGTCGTTGGCGTTCGCGGCGACGTAGGTGTGGGTGTGGGAAGAGCCCTCGACGGGCTTTCCGAGGGCCAGGTTGGCGCCGTCGCCGGGGCCGCCGGGCTCGTCGGGGCGACCGCCCCAGATCTCGAACTCGGACAGTTGCCCGGCAGGCCAGCCGGTGTTGGCGGTGAACCGCAGCCGCACGTGGCGGGTTCTGGCCTCGGTGAGGCTGATCGTCGCGGTGGGCTCGAAGGTGTACGTGGCCGAGCCGGCGAGCGTGGTGAAGGCAGTGCCGTCGGTGCTGCCCTGGACGGTCAGCGTCTGGGTGCGGCGGGGCCAGCCGGCGGGCAGCTTGAGCACCAGTTCGCTGACGTCGGCGGCGGCGCCGAGGTCGACCTGGAGCCACTGCGGGAAGGCGTGGTTGGCCGACTCCCAGTAGGTGGCCTGGTCGCCGTCGGTCGCGTTGGCGGCGCGGTAGACGTCGGCGTGGCTGCTGGCGGTGGCGGTCTTCCCGGCGGCGAGGTCGGTGTCGGCCGCGGCGTGCGCGGGGGCGGCGAGGAGTCCGATGAGTAACGTGAGGGCGGCGATGAGTGCCTGCATGGGGGCCCTTCGGGTCAGGCGGATGGCCGAACCATAGGATGCCGAGCAGATAGCCGCAATATTCCGATGATATTTCGCAAGGATCTGACTGTCTTTGGTGGTGGCTTGCCGTCTCTCTTCGCTGGTCAGGGCAGGGCGCGGTGGCCGGGGGCCGCTGCGCACGTGATGCAAGCGACGGCGCTGGATTCACGTAAGCCATCGCAAGCATTTGCGCTTCAGGCCGTATAGTTTGCGCATGACACGACGACTCGCAGAGGTGGCCAGGAAGGTCGGGGTGAGCGAGGCGACCGTGAGCCGCGTGCTCAACGGCAAGCCGGGGGTGTCCGACGCGACCCGAGAGGCGGTGCTCACCGCCCTCGACGTCCTCGGCTACGAACGCCCCACCCAGCTGCGCGGCGACCGGGCCCGGCTGGTCGGCCTGGTGCTCCCCGAGTTGCAGAACCCGATCTTCCCCGCCTTCGCCGAAGTGGTCGGCGGCGCCCTGGCCCAGCAGGGCTTCACCTCGGTGTTGTGCACGCGCACGGTCGGCGGCGTCTCCGAGGCCGACTACGTCGACCTGCTGCTCCAGCAGCAGGTCAGCGGCGTGGTCTTCGCCGGCGGGCTCTACGCCCAGGCCGACGCCGCGCACGGGCACTACGAGCTGCTGCACGAGCGCAAGCTGCCCACCGTGCTGGTGAACGCGGCCGTGGCACGGCTCGACTTCCCCCAGGTGTCCTGCGACGACGTGGTGGCCGCCGAGGTGGCCGTCGCCCACCTGCGCGCGCTCGGCCACGAGCGGATCGGCATGGTGCTCGGGCCGAAGGACCACATGCCGTCGCGGCGCAAGCTGGAGACGTTCCTGTCGGAGGGCTGCGACCCCGAGCTGGTAGAGCACACGATGTTCTCGCTGGAGGGCGGGCACGCGGCCGCGGCCAGGCTGGTCGGGCGCGGCGTCACCGGCGTTGTCTGCGCCAGCGACCTGCTCGCGCTCGGCACCGTCAGGGCGGCCCGCCGCGCCGGGCTCGCCGTGCCCGCGGACGTCTCCGTCATCGGCTTCGACGACTCCGCGCTGATGAACTGCACCGACCCGCCGCTGACGACGGTCCGCCAGCCGATCGACGCCATGGGCAGGGCCGCGGTGGACCTGCTGGTCGCGCAGATCGACAAGGCGGTCGTGGCCGCGGACGAGCTGCTGTTCGAGCCCGAGCTGGTGGTCAGGGCCTCCACGGCCCGCGCCCCGGCGGAGGCGCGGGCGGCCCGCCGTTGACGCGAGACCGCTCGTGACATAGTCGTTATCTTGCAATAGGCCGTCAAATTATTGCGGGAATCGGTTGGCGATCCTATGGTGTGGGCACCTCGCATCAGAAGGGTCAGACCATGCAGAGATCCACGGGACTCCTGCTCGTAACCGTGCTCGGGCTCGCGGCCACGGCTTGCGGCTCGGGCGAGCCCGCCTCCCCTTCCGCCGGCGGCGCCGAGGCCGTGACGATCACGGTGGCCTGCCAGCCCGCCAAGTCCGCGCCGAAGGAGCGGCAGGCCTGGGATGACGACGTGGCCACGTTCATGAAGAATCATCCCGGAGTGACGGTCAAGAGCACGGACCAGCAGCCGTGCTTCGACCCCAAGACGTTCGGCCCCAAGATGGCGGGCGGCCAGATGGAGACCGTTTTCGTGGTGCCCGTGACCAACTACGCCGACGTCATCGGCAAGGGCCAGGCGCTCGACATCACCCCGTACACCGGCACGATCAAGAACTGGAACGACCTGCGCCCCGACGTGCGCGAGCTGGTCACCAAGGACGGCAAGGTGTACGGCGTGCCGAACGTCCACTACGGCGTCGGCCTCGTCTACAACCGCGCCCTGTTCACCAAGGCGGGGCTGGACCCGAACAGCCCGCCCACGACGTGGGCCGAGGTCCGCGAGGCGGCCAAGAAGATCGCCGCCCTCGGCCAGGGCTACGTCGGCTACGGCGAATACTCCGGCGGCAACACCGGAGGCTGGCACTTCACCCAGGCGATCTACGGCCGCGGCGGCAGCATCCTGACCCCCGACAACACGAAGGCCGCCTTCAACTCTCCCGAGGGCAGGGCCGCACTGCAGACCCTGCACGACATGCGCTGGGTGGACAACAGCATGGGCAACAAGCTCCTGGTCGGCTGGGAGTCGCTGATGATGGCGATGGGCAGCGGCAAGGTCGGCATGATGCTCGGCGCGCCCGACGTGGTCACCGACGTGGTCAACAAGTTCAAGGGCAACGTCGCCGACTACGGCATCACCGGCTTCCCCGAGGCCAAGGCGTCGCTCAGCGGCGGCGAAGCGTTCATGATCAACCCGAAGGCCACTCCCGAGGAGGCCAAGGCGGGCCTGGCGTGGCTCGACTTCCGCTTCAACACCGTCGGCAAGGGCCGCTTCGACTTCGCCCGCGGCAAGACCCTCGGCAACCCGGTCGGCGTGCCGGACAACGACGTCTACGGCGACTCGCCCACCGGCAAGGCGATCCAGGCCGACCGCGTGCGGAACGCCTCGCTGCCGGTCGAGAACTACGAGCCGTACGTGCAGGCCGCAGCAACGATCCCGCCGAAGCCCGAGCCGGTGCACGCGCAGGAGCTGTACGCCATCCTCGACGTGCCCATGTCGGGCGTGCTGAGCCGCAGGGACGCCGGCATCGACCAGCTCCTCGCCGACGCCGAGACCAAGGCGAACTCCCTGCTGGCCGCCAAGGGCTGACCCTATGGGAATCTTGAGGCGCAATCTGACGGCCTACGGGTTCCTGTGCGCGGCGCTGGCCTGCTTCACGGTGTTCGCCTGGTATCCGATGGTCAGGGAGTTCGTGCTGAGCTTCCAGAAGACCGACCTGATCAACCCGCCCGAATGGGTGGGGCTGGACAACTTCACGGCAGCCGTCCAGGACCCCGCCTTCGGCGAGGCCTGGCTGAACACCGTGGAGTTCACGCTCCTCGCGCTGCTGTGCGGCTATGCCGTGCCGTTCGTCGTCGCGCTCGTGCTGAACGAGCTGCGCCACGCCCGGGCCTACCTGCGGTTCGTCGTCTACCTGCCGGTCATGTTGCCACCCATCGTCGCGGTGCTGCTGTTCCGGTGGTTCTACGACCCTGGGCCCGGGCTGTTCAACCAGATCCTCGGCGCCGTCGGCCTGCCGCCGCTGGCCTGGCTCGACAGCTCGTCAACGGCGCTGATCTCGCTGGTGCTCGTCTCGACGTGGATGAACATGGGCAGCGCGACGCTGATCTATCTCGCCGCGCTGCAGAACATCCAGCCCGAGCTGTACGAGGCCGCCGAGCTCGACGGGGCCGGCATTTTCCAGCGCATCAGGCACGTCACCATCCCGCAGACCCGGCTGATCCTCCTCCTCATGCTGATGTTGCAGATCGTGGCCACCATGCAGGTCTTCATCGAGCCGTACATGCTCACCGGCGGGGGGCCGGAGAACGCCACGGTCTCGGTGGCGTACCTGATGTACCAGTTCGCCTTCTCGCAGATGAACTACGGCCAGGCGGGCGCGCTCGGCATGATGCTCATGCTGGCCCTCCTCGTCTTCGCGGCCTTCCAGCTCCGGACGACCAGGGAGGAGCAGGCATGATCTCCGCCACGGACGTCCGGCCGGCCACGCGGCGCAGGGCGGGGAAGGCTCGCGCGCCGAAACCGATTCGCGTGCAGTTCCGCACGATCATCTCGCCGCACCAGCTCAACAGCAGGTGGGGGCGGCGGGTCTACTGGCTGGTGCTGGCCGCGGTCATCGTGCTGTTCACGCTCGCCTTCGTCTTCCCGCTCTACTGGATGATCACCGGCGCCATGAAGACGCCGGAGGAGATCGCCGAGATGCCGCCGTCGCTCTTCCCCTCCCACCCGACGACCGACGCGTTCGCCGAGGCGTGGGACCTGTTCGACATCGGCACGCTGCTGGCCAACACCGTCTACTACGCGCTGGGCGCGTGGTTGTTCTCCATGGCGGTGGACGTCACGGCCGCGTACGCGCTGTCGAAGCTGCGGCCGATGTTCGGCAACGTGATCCTCGGCGCCATGCTGGCCACGCTGATGATCCCGCCGATGGTGATCCTCATCCCGCTCTACGTCACGATCGTGGACCTGGGACTGCTCAACAACCCGTGGGGCCTGTGGTTCCCCGCGGCGGCCAACGGCTTCAACATCTTCCTGCTCAAACGGTTCTTCGACTCCATTCCCCGCGAGCTGATCGAGGCGGCGCAGATCGACGGCGCAGGCCCCGTGCGGGTGTTGTGGTCGGTCGTGCTGCCGGTCTCCAGGCCGATCCTCGGCGTGGTGTCCATCTTCACGATCGTCACCGCGTTCAAGGATTTCGTCCTGCCGCTGCTGGTCATGACCGACAGCGACAAGATGACCATCAGCGTGGGCCTGTCGCAGACGGCAGGAGCGGTGACGCAGAACCACGTCATGGGGGGCCTGGTCATCGCCGGCATCCCCATGATCATCGTTTTCTTCGTCTTCCAACGGCACATCATGGCGGGACTCACCGCCGGAAGCATCAAGGGATGAGCGCATGTCGCAAACGTGGTGGCGGGGGGCCGCGATCTACCAGGTCTACCTGCGTAGCTTCGCCGACGGCAACGGCGACGGCGTGGGTGACCTCGCCGGCCTGCGCGCCCGCCTGCCGTACCTGAAGGACCTGGGGATCGACGCCGTCTGGCTGAACCCGTGGTATCCGTCACCGATGGCCGACGGAGGCTACGACGTGGCCGACTACCGGGACATCGAGCCGGTATTCGGCACGCTCGGCGAGGCGGAGCGGTTCATCGCCGAGGTGCACGAGCTGGACATCAAGGTCATCATCGACGTGGTGCCGAACCACAGCTCGACGGAGAGCGCCTGGTTCCAGGAGGCGCTGGCGAACCCGGCGGCCAGGGAGCGGTTCTGGTTCAGCGACGAGCCCGTGAACGACTGGCAGTCCATCTTCGGCGGCTCCGCCTGGACCCAGGTGCCCGGCGGGCAGTGGTATCTGCACCTGTTCGCCCCCGAGCAACCCGACTTCAACTGGGCCAGCCCGGAGGTGCACCGGGAGTTCGAGGACGTGCTGCGGTTCTGGTTCGAGCGCGGTGTCGACGGTTTCCGCATCGACTCGGCGGCCCTGCTGTACAAGTCGGACACCGGCTACGAGGACCTCGACGAGGTCCACGACGTCTACCGCCGGTGGCGCGAGGTCGCCGACGAGTACGGCGAGCGTGTCCTGATCGGCGAGGTCTGGCTGCCCGACCAGGAGCGGTTCGCCCGCTACCTGCGCCCCGACGAGCTGCACACGGCCTTCAACTTCGACTTCCTGTCCTGCCCGTGGGATCCCGCCGACCTGCGCCGGGTCATCGACCTGACGCTGGCCACCCACACCCCGATCGGCGCCCCGCCCACGTGGGTGCTGTCCAACCACGACGTGACCAGGCCCGTCACCCGCTACGGCCGCGCCGACACCACGTTCGAGCACGGCGGGCGCCTGCACGGCGCCCCGTCGGACCCGGAGCTGGGCCACCGGCGGGCGCGGGCGGCCGCCCTGCTGTCGATGGCGCTGCCCGGCTCTGTCTACGTCTACCAGGGCGATGAGCTGGGCCTGCCGGAGGTGGAGAACCTCCCGGACGAGCTCCGCCAGGACCCGATGTACGCCAGGTCGGGCGGCGCGAACCCGGGCCGCGACGGTTGCCGGGTGCCGCTGCCCTGGTCGGGCGACGAGCCGCCGTACGGCTTCGGGACCGGCGCGCCCTGGCTGCCGCAGCCGGAGAGCTGGCGCAAGCTCACCGCCGAGGCCCAGCGCACGGATCTGGGGTCGATGCTCAACCTCTACAGGACGGCCCTGGCCATCCGCCGCGACCGGCTGGGCGACGGCACCATGACCTGGCTTCCGCTGGGGGAGAACGTGCTGGCCTTCACCCGCGAGTCGGGCCTGACCTGCGTCACCAACCTGGGCCCCGGCCCGGTGCCGATGCCCGCCGGCGAGGTCGTCCTGGCCAGCGGCCCGCTGGAGGACGGCGCCCTGCCCTCGGACACCACGGTCTGGCTGAGTGCCGGCTGACGGCCACGAGGACTAGCATCGGCTGATGGCCCGCCTGCGCAGAACGCCCCCGCACGACCTGGCACCGCCCGCCCGCGCCCTCTACGAGAAGATCACCGCCGGCCCGCGCGGCCCGTTCATGGTGGATCCCGAGGGCGGGCTGACGGGCCCGTTCAACGCGATGCTGCTCAGCCCGCCGGTCGGCGACGCGCTGCAGGAGCTCGGGGCGGCCGTCCGCTACCGATCGACGCTCACCGACCGGGCGCGGGAGCTGGCGATCCTGGTCGTGGCCGGCCACCACGACAGCGCGTTCGAGCGGGCCGCCCACGAGCCGATCGCCCGCGACCTGGGCTTCACCGGCGACCAGCTCCAGGCGCTGCGCGACGGCTCGCCCCTGTCGCTGCCCGAGGACGAGCAGGCGATCCTCGACGTGGCCAGGGCTCTGGTGGCCCGGGGCGACCTCGACGACGACGAGTACACGAGGCTGGGGGAGCGTGAGCTGTTCGAGCTGACCACCCTGGTCGGCTACTACGCGACGCTGGCGCTCCAACTCCGCGTCTTCCGGCTGTAGCCGCGACGACGCCGATCACCGACCTGCCGAGGTCACCGCGAGATCGCCGGAAAGACGCCGGTCACCTAGAAGACCAGCGTGATGAGATTGAGGTCACCGTCGATGACGATAATGCCGGCGACGGCGAAGAAGGCGATGACCCAGCGCATCCGGATGACTCGCCTCTTTCTCTTGAACCAAGCTTTTGCCTTGACCTGACAGCTGAGCAGCGGGGAGCTTCTTTTCATGTTCATAAAGTACCTTCGCCGACTCGGCGAGGCGATACACCGCAGTGAAACCCCGGAATATAAAATGAGGCTCCGGGGATCCGGCCGGCTCAATTAGTGGCCTACGTCGCCGGCTCGCCTTAATTTATGTGGGTAATGGCTCGGCACGGTGCTCTGGGATGCTCAAATTCTCCTCAGAGGGTGAGCACACGAAGGTGGCCGGGGTCCGTGGCGATCGGGTGGCCGTCGAGTTCGGCCCAGGCGTGGAAGCGGTAGGGGTCGGTGGCCGCCCCGAGGCACCAGTCGAGCCGTCGCAGCGAGGCCGCCGCGAACAGCACCGTGGCCAGGGAGGTCTCCAGGCAGGCGGCCCGGCCAGGGTAGCGCCGGGCGACGTGGCGTACGGCCATCGCTGCGGACTCGGCGCGGCTGACCGTCATTTCGCGCCTTCCGGTGGCCTGGCGCAGCCGGGCGACCACGGCGGTCGTGATCCGGAACGGCAGCCTGAGCAGCAGCAGGGAGACCAGCAGGCAGCACCCGGCCAGCAGTGTCGCGCCGGCAGCCGGCCGCCGGCTCGGGCCGAGGGCGGTGGTCACCGCGGCCGAGGGGGACGGGACGGCCCGGCCGGGGGCGGCCTGCGGAGATCCGCGGCGGGCGACGCCGCTTTCTGCAGGCTCCAGGAGACCGCGCCGCAGCAGGTCCCGCAGCAGATCGCCGGCCTCCTCGCGGATCTTCTCCGGGGAGACCTCAGGATGCCGGTCGGCGAGCTCGATCACGCTGCTCTCGAATCCCACTCCCTGGGCCCAGCGTGTCCACAGCGCGCCCGCGCTCGGGTTCAGCGCGTGCCAGGTGCCGGTGGCGATGTTGAGCAGCACGACCCCGCCGTGCCGATGGGCCCGGTGGTGGACGTGGCGGGGGATCCTGGCGTCTAGCATGTGCCGCGCCGGTGGTCGCGCAGCCAGCGTTCGGTGGCCATGAACTGGCTCATCGCGCCCAGCGGCGCCGGCGCGCCGACCAGGACCCGGTCCAGCCCGGCGCGCACGGGCCCAGGCTCGACGACGCCCAGCGCCGCGAGGCGGGATTCGTCGATGAGCCGGTGGAGCCGGCCCGCCGAGGCGCGGGCGCCGTGGTATTCCTCGGCGCTGTAGTCTCCCTTGGTCCGGCGGCTGAAGATGTCGCCGGGCACGAGTCCGCGCATGGCCTCCGCGAGCAGCGGCTTGGCGGCCGCCGGATCGGCTCGTTCGGGCGCGGGCACGGCCAGGCAGGCGCGGACCACCTGGTCGTCGAGGAAGGGCGCGTGAACGCGTACCCCGGTTCTGGCCGCGCCGAGTTCGCGCAGGTGCCGTTGCGCGTCGGCGGAGTGTCTCAGCTCGGTCAGCATCGCGGTGTACGCGGGCCCGGCGTCCGGGTCGACCCGTTCGGCGAGCGCGGGATCGGCCACCCGGGCGGCGAGTTCGGCGCGGGCACCCCGGGTCAGCCAGCTCAGCACGGTGCCGTCGATCGGCCACCAAGCCACCGCTCCTGGCCAGGTGAGGTCTTCGGCGTCGGGGTGCAGCAGGCGGCGGCCGAGCCGTTTCAGAGCCTGTGCCGGACTCGTGCGGGACAGCCGCCAGGCGCGCAGCGCCAGGCCGAACGCGGAGGTCTGCCTGAGCTCCGCCTGGCCGGCACAGTGCCGCATGAGCCGGCGCGGCTCGCGAACGAGGCCCGACAGAAAGGACGGCGCGACGCCGAAGAGAGCGTCGCCGCCCTCTCCGGTGAGGTGCACGCTCTCCGCCGCTCGGATGCGCTGCAGGGAACGCCGCCAGGCAAGATCCCCCCGCATGGGTTCGCCACCGGGCGGGCAGTCCAGGTCGGCGTAGGGCAGGGTGGCCGGGCCTCCGCGTACGGTGGTCAGTTCGATGCCGCGCCGGGCCAGCGCCGTGGCCGCGGCGAGGTCGCCGGCCGGGATCTCGGGATGGTGGTAGAGGATTCCGCGCACGCGCGTGTGCCGGGCGGCGGCGAAGGCGAGGGAGGTGGAGTCGAGCCCGCCGCTGAAGTCTGCGGAGACCGGGCCGCCGGCGCACCGGGCCGCCACCGCCCCAGCCAGCGCGCTGCGCAGGCCGGCGGGCGGGCCTGCCGGGCTGGCCGGCCCCGTGTGCACGCTGCGCCGGTTCACCCGCAGCAGGCGACCGCCGGGCAGACGGGTCACTCCGAGGTACGGTGAGCGGTCTTCCCACAGCGGCAGCACGCTCGGGCACGCGATCCTGGCCACCAGCGAGATCGGGTCGATGCCGCTGCCATGCCGGTCGGCCAGCACGCCTGGGTGCGATGCCAGGGCGAGTTCGTCGCCGTGCCTGGAGAGGTAGAGCGGGAACTGCCCGGCCAGGTCGGTGAACACGGTGAGTTCGTCACCGTCGGCCAATATCCAGGAGTAGGCTCCCGGCAGGCTGGTCAACGCGTGCAGGTCGGCACGCCCGGCGGCATCCGCGATCGTGTCCGGGTCGCCCAGACATTGGCCGACGAGCAGGAACCGGCCGACCTGGATTGCTTCGCTGGGATGCCGGACTCCGTAGGGGCGAAGGTCTGCCTCGGCGCCCGCGATCACGGCGAGCAGCCCGAGAGGGCGTGCGGGCAACTCAGCCCCAGTAATACTGGGAGTTCGCGTCGGCCGAGCCGTTGCCCGAACTTCCCTTGGTGAGCTCGCGCACGTCGCCGAAATCAACGATTCTGGGAGGCATATAAGGAGAATCGGAATTTTCGCAAGGAGGGCCTACGAGGTCATCCGCGGATGCGCTTTCATTCAACCCCGAAAATCTCATGGTTCATGATAATAGCCGCAGGACGCCGAAGGAAGCGACAGCCATAATTTGAGGCGGGACGGGGCGGCCCGGGCGCCTCCCAACCCTTAATTTATGGTTGTCCTTCGCCGTCGATGCCCATCAGCAACGCGCCTTGCGCGGTGGCGCGCGGCAGCTCGCTGGTCACCACCAAGGGCTGGCTCCCGTCGTAGGTGGCGGCCATCGCGGTCTTCCTGATGCCCTCGTTGCACGCCTCGATCGCGAGGTCCCCCGCCCTGCCGAAGACCCCGCCCAGCACGACCACATTCGGGTTGAACAGATTGCACAGGTTGCCGATCGCCAGGCCCAGCTGTGTCGCGGCGTCCCGCACGATGCGGCGGCAGATCGGATTGCCCCGCACCGCCTCCTCGATCAGCTCGGTGGCGCTGGACGGCCGGGGAACGAGCTTGTCGCCCAGCATGGCCTGTGCGTCGCGGAGCATCGAGTCGGCGCCGACCAACGTCTCCAGACAACCACGGCCGCCGCACAGGCAGAAGCGGCCGTCCGGCTGGATCATGGTGTGGCCGAGCTCGCCCGCGCAGCCTTTGGCGCCGCGGAACAGCTTGCCACTGATCATGATCCCGGCGCCCACGCCGGTGGACGCCTTGATGTAGATCAACGTTTCTTTCCGTGAATGCCGGTAGACGTACTGGGCGTAGGCCCCCAGGTTGGCGTCGTTGTCCAGTCGCACCCGCAGATACGGGGGCACGTCCAGGTGCTTGACCTGGGCGAGCGCGTTCGCCAGCGCCACCGCCGGGTTTTCGCTGCCGTCCCACGGCGGCAGCAGGGGCGGGACGAGCGTCTGGTCCTGCGGGTTCACCACACGCGGGATGCCCATGCCGATGGTGGCGAGACCGTCGCGGCCGTCGGAGACCCGGCCCACCACCGCGCTGATCGCCCGGGCCGCCGCGCCCAGCCAGGCGTCCTGACCGTAGGCCGCGCCCACGTTGATGAACTCGGTCTCCGCATCGTCGTGCGCCTGGTGCGCACGACGCGCGATGACCACCGTGTGCTGGTAGCCGAGCTCCACCCCGACCGCGACCCCGGACAGCGGGCTCAGGCGTATTTCCTGGCTGCCGCCACGCTCTGCGGGTTCGGCGATGCCCTGCTCGCGTAACGCCTTGACCTCGTTGTAGATGGTGATCTCCGAACGGCCGGTCCGTTGCTCAAGCTGCTTCTTCGTGGCGGACCGCGCCATGAGAGCCTTGATGATGGCCAGCCGCGTCGCCTGTTTGGGGCCGTTGGGCCTCTTGAGAAGATCGAGCATGCCGTGCAAGCGGAACCCCGTTCATCACCGGTGGCTACTTTTCAGGTATACACCTTCCGCGGGCGCCCGCCCGGCGTCACCGGACCCGGCTCAGGGGCCGCCGCAGGCCTTGCGGATGCCGTAGAACCAGCTCAGATACTGGTCGTGCAGGTCACGGCCGGCGATTCGCAGCCAGGCGTCGTCGGCGTTCTCCAGATGCGAGAAGTTCGCGCTTCCGGTGTAGACGCGGGGCGTGATGTCGTCGTCGTAGAAGCCGTCCAGCATCATGAGCTTGGTGTGGGGCACCACGCTCCGCGAGCCGACGGTGAACCGGCAGGGCGTGACCTGCATGTACTTCCCGTTGGACGCCCGTTTGGCGAGGATCACACGGATGTCGCCGTCGACGTTCTTCGTATCACCCGAGGCGTTCTCGTAGAAGACGATGTCGATCCAGCAGTTCTCGCCCCTGAGCCGCAGCAACTCGTCGGCGATGGCCTTACGGTTCTTGTTGAAGGCCGTGAGCGACAGCCGGATGTCGGTCTGCCGGGTGACGCCGTCGGTGTCCTTGTAGGAGCACTCGACGAGCCGCAGGATGTTGACGACGGGGTCGCCGGACGCCTTCGCGCGGGGGAAGAAGTGCGCCTTGATCGGCGTGCCTGTCGGGGTGGCCCAGAAATAGCCGGGATTGACGTCCACGCGCCGGCCCGCGCGCAGGTCGTCGAAGTATTTCAGGTAGCCGTCATAGACCGTGGCGTCGGTGAAGGTGTAGGCGTCGTTGTAGGAGTTGTACAGGTACCAGTCGGACAGGTTCGACGACGTCTGGAAGCCGACCTTGGCGTGCACGGTGCCGTCGACCAGCACGTTGGAGAAGAGCGCGAACTTGTTGTGCTGGTAGTTGCGCGCGATGCAGCCGCGGTTCCCGGCGGCCGGGTCGGGATATTCGCAGCCCACCACCCACGAGGCGGCGCTCTCCGAGGTGCCGAGCACGGCGGCGAGCCGGGCGTGGACGGCGTCGTTGGAGGTGTCCTCGCGGCTGTCGAGGATGACCTTCACCCGCACGCCGCGGTCGTGGGCGGCGACCAGCGCGCCGGCCACCTCGCTCGACCGCTGGCCGGTGGAGAACTGGTGCATCACGAACCGGATGTCGCCACCGGGCCGCACCGCCTGGATCAGCCTGATCAGCTGGTCCATGACGGCGGACTGCGCGGCGCTCGGCGTGCCGGGCACGCCCGAGTCGGCGGTTGGGTCGTTGAAGACGGGCGCGTTCAGCACGGGCGGCCCGGTGACCGCCGTGGTCTCCTCGGCGGTGGCCGGGTGGCCGGTGGCGAGGAGCGCGGCGGCCAGGCATAACGCCACGGTGGCGCGGCGGCTGACGGATCTCGTGGTCATGGAGGTCCCCCTCGGAGGGTGGGGCATGATCGTCGAGATTGACTGTCCTGTCAGCGATCGGAGCTGTCAAGGCCGGGGTCAGGCCGACTCGCGGATCACCAGCTCGGTGGGCAGGATCACCGGCTCGCTCGCCCCGCCCTCGAAGAGGTTGAGCAGCAGCCTGACCATGGCCGCCGCCTGCTCGGCGACCGGATGGCGGAGCGTGGTCAGCGGCGGCTCGGTGTATTTCGCCGCCTCTATGTCGTCGAAGCCCACCACGGCGACGTCGTCGGGCACCCGCCGGCCGGCCTGGCGCAGCGACTGCAGCGCGCCGACCGCCATCAGGTCGTTGGCCACGAACACGGCGTCGAGCTCGGGATCGTCGCGCAGGAGCTGGCGCATCGCCACCGCCCCCGACTCCCGCGTGAAGTCGCCGACGGCGACGATCGAGCGGTGGTCGGAGTCGCGCAGCACGTTGCGGTAGCCGGTCAGGCGGTCCTGGCCGCCGATCATGTCCTGCGGGCCGGCGATCGTGGCGATCCTGCGCCGCCCCGTCTCCACCAGGTGCCGCACTCCGGCCTCCGCGCCGCCGATGTTGTCGTTGTCGACGTACGGGATCTCCACGGGGACGGCCGGCCGGCCGTAGGAGACCACGGGGACGCGCAACCGCGACAGGGCCGACGGCAGCGGGTCGGCCCCGTGCATGGAGATCAGCATGACGCCGTCGACGTGGCCGCCGGAGATGTAGCGCTCCACGCGGGCGTGGCTCTTGGGGGAGGAGGCCATCATGAGCACGACCTGCTTGTTGACCGCCTCCAGCTCCATGGAGGCCGACCTGATCGCCGTGGAGAACATCGGGTCTTCGGAGAAGACGCGGGTGCCGGGCTCGCTGACGACCAGGGCGACCGAGTCGGTGCGCTGGGTGACGAGGCTGCGCGCGGCGGAATTGGGGACATAGCCCAGCTCGTCGATCGCGCGCAGCACGGCGTCGCGGATGTGCGGCGCCACCGTCGTCTGCCCGTTGACGACCCGGGAAGCGGTGGCGCGCGACACGCCCGCCCGGGCGGCGACCGCTTCCAGCGTCGGACGTCTCATGGCTGGACCGGCAGGAGGGAGAGCATGGAAAAAATCTACAGGCCGTTTCGGCTGATCACGTCCCGGTACCAGAGGGCGCTGTCCTTGAGCGTCCTGGTTTGTGTCGCATAGTCCACATGGACGATGCCGAAACGCCGCCGATAGCCCTCCGCCCACTCGAAGTTGTCGAGCAGCGACCAGACCAGATATCCGCGCAGGTCCGCACCCGCCTCGATGGCCCGGTGCACCTCGCGCAGGTGCCCGTCCAGGTACGCCACCCGCTCGTCGTCGTGCACGCGCCCGTCCTCCACGACGTCGTCGAAGGCCGCGCCGTTCTCCGTGACCATCAGGCCGACCTGCGGGTAGTCCCGCGAGAGGCGTACGAGCAGCCTGGACAGGCCGTCCGGCACGATGGGCCAGCCCATGGCGGTCGTCGGCGCGTCCGCCGCGGCGAACCTGACGTCCTCCGAGCCCGGCCACGCGGCGTCGGCGGGCAGCCCCGGGCCCGCCTCGACCACGCACGGGTTGTAGTAGTTGATGCCCACCAGGTCGATCGGCGCGTTGATGAGCGCGAGGTCGCCGTCCTGGATGTGGCCGGTCCCGCCGTTGCGGGCCACCGCGTCCAGCACCTCCTGGGGGTACGTCCCGTACACCGCCGGGTCCAGGAACTGCCGGGTCAGCAGCGTGTGGATGCGGTGGGCGACGGCCGCGTCCGCCTCGTCCGGCACCGCGGAGGGGTCGTTGACCTGGGCAGGGGTGAGCACCGGCGCGGAGTTGACCACCAGCATGATGCTCTGCGCGCCGCCCGCGCGCAGCCGCCGCGCGGCCAGCCCGTGGCCGAGCAGCAGGTGGTGCGCGGCGCGCATGGCGTCGGCCGGGAGGCGGCGGCCCGGGGCGTGCACCCCGTTGCCGTAGCCGAGGAACGCCGCCACCCACGGCTCGTTCAGCGTCGCCCAGTCGCTGACGCGGTCGCCGAGCCGGTCGTGTACGGCCTGCGCGTAGTCGGCGAACCGGTAGGCCGTGTCGCGGTGGGTCCAGCCGCCGCGTTCTTCGAGGGCTTGGGGGAGATCCCAGTGATAAAGCGTGACGTAGGGCGATATTTCGGCGGCTAGGAGTTCATCGACGAGCTTGTCGTAGAACGCCAGGCCGCGCGGGTTGATCGACCCCGCGCCGTCGGGCTGGATGCGCGGCCAGGCGATCGAGAACCGGTAGGCCGCCAGCCGCAACTGGCGCATCAGCCCGATGTCGTCCCGGTAGCGGTGATAGTGGTCGCACGCCACGTCGCCGGTGTCGTCGTCCGCCACGTTCCCGGGGGTGTGGGAGAAGGCGTCCCAGATCGACTGGCCCCGCCCGTCCTCCTTGACCGCCCCCTCGATCTGGTACGAGGCCGTGGCGGCCCCCCAGACGAAGTCCTCGGGAAAAATCATCCCTTCACAGCTCCTTGCATGATTCCGCCGATGATTTGCTTGCCGAACAGGGCGAAGACGGCAACGAGCGGCAGCGTGCCGATCGCCGTTCCGGCCAGGCCCAGCACGTAGTCGTTGACGTATCCGCTGGCCAGCGTCGACAGGGCGACCTGGACCGTCGGGTTGTCCGGGCTCAGCACGACCAGCGGCCAGAAATAGTCGTTCCAGGCCGACATGAAGGTCAGCATGCCGAGCACGGCCGCCGCGGGCCGGGCCGCCGGCAGCACGACATGCCAGAACAGCCCCCACGTCGTGCACCCGTCCACCCGCCCGGCCTCCAGGAGGTCGGTGGGCAGGGCGCGCGAGAGGTACTGCGTCATGAAGAACACGCCGAACGCGTTGACCAGCGCCGGCACGATCAGCGCGTAGTTGGTGCCGGTCCACTCCAGCTTCACCATGAGCATGTAGAGCGGGATGATGCCGAGCTGCGCCGGGACCATCATGGTCGCCACGGTGATCACCAGCATGGCGTTCTTGCCCCGGAACGTGAGCTTGGCGAAGGCGAACCCGGCCAGCGTCGAGAAGAACATCACCGCGATGGAGATCGATCCGGCCACGATGATCGAGTTGAGCAGGGCGAGCCCGAAGGGGACGGTGTCGAAGACCCGGGCGACGTTGGCGAAGAAGTTGCCGCCGGGCAGCAGCGGTGGCGGCACCTCGGCCAGCGCCGAGTTGTGCCGGGAGGCCACCACGACGCTGTAGTAGAGCGGGAACGCCGAGAAGAAGGCGACCGCGGTCAGGGTCAGATGGCGCAGCCTCACACCAGTCCTCCCTTCGCCCTGCGGGTGATCAGGAAGTTGATGCCGGCCACGATCACCACGGCCAGGAACATCAGCCAGGACGCGGCCGAGGCGTAGCCGAAGTCGAACGTCGAGTTCGCGAAGCCCTGCTCGTAGACGAACAGCGCCAGGGTCTGGAACTGCCGGTCGGGCCCGCCGGTGGCGATGCCGCCCCCGCCGCCGCTGCTCTGCCCGAACAGCATGGGCTCGGCGATGATCTGCATGGCGCCGATCGTGGAGACGATGACCACGAAAATCATCGTCGGCCGGATCATCGGGATGGTGATCCTGCGCAGCTGCGTGAAGTTGCCCGCCCCGTCGAGGGTGGCGGCCTCGTACAGCTCGCGCGGCACGGCCTGCATGGCGGCCAGGAAGATCAGCGCGTTGTAGCCGGTCCAGCGCCACATGATCATCACCGACAGGGCGACGTGCGAGCTCGCGGTGCCCGCCGCCCAGTCGATGCCGCCGACCCCGAACCACGACAGGACCCAGTTGATCATGCCGAAGTCGCGGCCGAAGAGCTGGCTGAAGATCACCACCACCGCCACCACGCTCGTGACGTTGGGCAGCAGCAGCGAGACCCGGAACAACGTCTGGAGCCGCAGCCGCCGGTTGAGCAGGTGCGCCAGCCAGATGGCCAGCGCGAGCTGCGGCACCGTCGACAACACGCCGATGGAGAGCGTATTGAACGTGGCGTTCCAGAAGTAGTCGTCGGTGAGCAGCGTCGCGAAGTTGTCCAGCCCGATGAACGTCTGGGTCTCCGACAACAACGTCCACTCGTGCAGGCTCACCCAGGCCGTGTAGATGAGCGGGAACAACCCGAACGCGCAGAACAGCAGGAAGAACGGCGCCACGTAGGCGTACGGCGACACCCTCACGTCGAGGGTGTGCCGCACGCCCTGCCCGCGCCGTCGCGTGACCGCGAGGGGAAGAGTGCTCATTTGATCTTCTTGACGTCCTCGAGCACCTGCGCCCACGCCTCATCCGGCGTCTGCTTGCCCTGCTCGACCCGGCCGAGCCCGTTGCCGATGGCGACCCGGACGTCAGCCTCCTTGGGACCGAGGTGCTGCGGCTTGAGTGCCTTGGCCGCGTCCGAGTAGATCTTGCCGATGGGGGCGTCGCCGAAGAACGGCTTGGTGAAGTTCTGGATCTCCGGGTCGTCGTAGAGCGCCGGGATCGAGGGGAACGTGCCCTCCTCCTTGAACACCTTGGCCTGGTTCTCCTTGGAGGTGAGGAAGCCGATCAGCTCGGCCGCCTCCTTCGGGTGCTCGCTCTGCTTCGGCACCATCAGGTGCGAGCCGCCGCTGTTGCCCGAGCCGCCGGGCACGGCCGCGATGTCCCACTTGCCGGAGGCGTCCTTGGCCTGCTCCTGGATGAAGCCCGTCATCCAGGCCGGGCAGATGATCGTGGCGAACGAGCCCTTGGCGAAGCCGGTGTTCCACGGCGGGGAGAAGGCCGCCAGCTTCGCGGTCAGGCCCTCCTGGGTGAGCTGGTTCGACAGGTCCCAGGCCTCCTTCACGTCGGGGTTGGAGTCCACGATGATCTGGTCCTGGGCGTCGTACAGGCCGACGGGGGCCTGGTTGACCATGGCGCGGAAGATCTCACCGGGGGAGTCGACGAACTTCGCGCCGGCCACGTTCGCCGCGGCGAACTTCTTGCCGGTCGCGATGTACTCGTCCCACGTCGGCCAGAGCGCCGCAACCTCCTCGCGGTCGCTCGGCAGGCCCGCCTTCTCGAACAGGTCCTTGCGGTAGCACATGGCCAGGCCGCCCACGTCGGTGCCGAGCCCGAGCACCTGCGAGCCGTCCTTGCTCAGGCCCTGCTGCCACTTCCAGTCGAGGTAGTCGGCCTGCCGCTTGTCGAGCCCGAACTGCTTGAGGTCGGTGAACTTGGCGGGCTGCGCGGTGAACGTGCTGATGTAGCCGACCTCGACGGCCGTGACGTCACCCGCGCCCGAGTTCGTGGCCAGCCGCTTGACCAGGTTGCTGTGGTGGTCGTTGAACTGCGTGACGTTCTCGACGATCTCGATGTTGGGATGGGTCTTCTTGTATTCCTCGTAGAGAGGCTTGAAACCGAAGTCGCCGAAGAGGTCGACGGTCAGCTTGATCTTCTCGCCGGGGTTGGCGCTCGCCTCTGTGGCGGAGTCGCCGCCACCGCCACCGCCGCCGCCGCACGCGGCCGCCAGGGTGAGCGCGGACGCGGTGAGCAATGACAGGCCGAGCCGCCGGATACGAGGGGTCATCGGAAACCCTCCTGGGTAGGAACTCAAAGGTTGAGAGAGCGCTCTCTCAAGAGATTCCAGGCGTCCGTATGGCTATGTCAACGGGTCCTGAATAACAATCGGCGTTATGAAGAGAGCGTTCTCCCGGCTCCGGCAGGTGCCCGGCGGGCTTCGTCCCGGGCTTCGCTCAGTCGCTGAGCGCGCGGCCTGCCATCCGGGCGTACATCCGGCCGGGGCTCGGCGCCCTGGCCAAGAAGCCGGGCAGCATGGGCAGGCCGACGGCGAACGGGTCGAGCCGCTCGTAGAGCTCGTCGGCGTCCGCGGGCCGGTCGTCCGGCTTCTTCTCCAGCAGCTGCGCCAGCAACGCGCCCAGCTCTCCCGGCAGCCCGGGGAGGGCGGGCGGACGCTCCTTGACCTGCTTCTCGAAGACCACGTAGTCGGTGGGGCCGGTGAAGAGCGGGCGTCCGGCCAGCATCTCGTGCAGAACGCAGCCGAGCGAGTAGAGGTCGCTGCGCGGCTCGGCGACGCCGTGCTGGATCTGCTCGGGCGCCATGTACGCCGGCGTGCCCATGATCTGGCCGATCCTGGTGAACGTGGAGACGTCCGCGTCGCGGAGCATGGCCAGGCCGAAGTCCAGCACCTTCACGCTGCCGTCGGGGCAGAGCATGAGGTTCGTCGGCTTGAGGTCGCGATGGCAGATCGACAGCGCGTGGGCCGCCGACAACACCGCGCACGCCTGGGCCGCGATCGCCGCCGCCCACGGCACGGGCAGCGGGCCGTGCTCGCTGACCACGTCGGCCACCGTGACGCCCTCGATGAACTGCATCACCTGGTAGAGCCGCTGCTCGTGGGCGCCGAAGTCGTACAGCACGGGGGCGCCGGGGTGCTCCAGCCTGGCCAGGATGCGGGCCTCGCGGATGAACCTGCGCTCCAGCTCCTCGTCGGGCCCGCTGGGCAACCTGAGCAGCTTCACCGCGACCCGGCGATCGAGGTGGCGGTCGTGGCCCGCGTAGACCGCGCCCATGCCGCCCTGCCCTAGGGGAAGGTCGTCGAGCTCATAGCGGTCGCCGATGACCATTCGCCCTCCTGCACCCTTCTCGGGAAAAAACTACACCGTCAGGACGGCGAGGGAGCGCCGGCGTCTGGAGGAGTGGCGGGAGCGTAGCGACCAGAGCGGGGGAAGGCGGCGGCATCGGGCGATCGAGCCTGCCGAACGGAGTGAGGCCATGAGCCCGCGAGGGAGCGCCGGCGTCTGGAGGAGTGGCGGGAGCGTAGCGACCAGAGCGGGGGAAGGCGGCGGCATCGGGCGATCGAGCCTGCCTCACGAAGTGAGGCCATGGGCGGGCGGGTGCAGGTGGCCGTCGGCGAGCCCGTCGAGGCCCAGCCTGATGAGCGTCTGTCCCAGGGCTGAGGTCTCGCGCAGGGCGTCCTCCAGCACGGCGAGCTGCCGGAACGCCGCGCCGTAGGCCTTCTGCTCCCGCAGCGACAGGCGCGGCAGCCGGGTGCGGCGCACGTCGAACCTGCTGGAGCCGGTCGTCACCCGGCCGCCCGCGGCCCGCAGGAAACCGGCCAGGAAGTCGGGGTCGAGCCGCCGGGCGTCGACGCGGTAGAGGGTCAGATGGGGCCCCAGCACCGCACCGTCGTCGGCCATCACCCGCACCGCCGAGTAGGAGGCCACCACGTCGCCGGGGCGGATCGCCACCAGCCCCTGCTGCGTGCTGGTGAGGCCGGACGGCGAGGTGCCGTTGAGCACGTCGTCGGTGGTCAGCACCGGGATGTCGCCGCCGTCCGCGGCCATCTTGGGCGGGGCCTGCGCGGAGGTCACCAGGCCCTCCTTGATCAGGTCGCCCAGCGTGGTGGCGGGCTGGTCGAGCGGCTGCTCCAGCACCTTCAGGTCGGGTGGCACGGCGGCGGCCGCCAGGAACCGGTCGCGGGCCTCGGCGAACGCCCGCCCGACGTCGTCACGCCGCTGGTGGCGGGCCGGCGTCATGTCGACCTCGTCGGCCAGCAGGTCGATGATGCGTACGGTCTGGTCGGAACGGTCCTCCACGTAAGCCTGCCAGGCGGGCTCGACCAGCGACAGGTCGGCCGTGGCGTCGAGGATCAGCACGTCGGACGGCGGCCGCTCGCCCGCCGCGGGGCGGCGCAGCAACCACAGGTCGGAGCCGGGCAGCGCCACGACCGCCCGCAGCGCGCCCGCGCGCAGCAGGTTGGCGCGGATGCGGCGGCCGGCCTTGCGGCTGGCGGCCGCCGGGGGCATGAGGATGGCGACCAGGCCGCGCGGTTTGACGTGGGTGAGGCAGTGCTGCACCCAGGCCAGCTCGGGCTCGCCGCGCGGAGGCAGGCCGTGCTCCCAGCGCGGGTCGCCGGTCAGCTCCTCGTAGCCCCATGCGCGTTCGTTGAACGGCGGGTCGCACACCACGGCGTCGGCTCGTTCTCCGGCGAACCCGTCGTGGCGCATGGAGTCGCCCGCCACGACCGTGGCCTCGATGCCGCGCAGCCGGAGCCTGGAGGCGGTGATGGCCGCCGACGTCTCGCTCAGCTCCTGGCCCAGCATCCTGGCGGGCATCCCGCGCTCGCCGCCGCCCCCGCCATGAAGGGGGTCATGAACCGACCGCGCGGGGGCGAGCAGCAGTGTCCCGACGCCGCAGGCCGGGTCGAGGACGGTCGCGCCGTCCGGGCTGACGAGCCGGACCATCAGCTCGGCCACGTCGTCGCGGGTGACGGAGAGCTGCCTGGAATGTGCTTCGAGGTAGCGCTCACACAGGAACTCGTACGCGGTCAGCGGGCCGTGCTGCCCGGCCAGCTCCAGGATCAGCTCGGCCAGCTCCAGGTCGAGCCCGACTGGTTCATCCACCGCCCTCGCGCCCTCAGCGGCCTTCCCGGCGCCGGGGTCGTCCTCGGCACGGGCGATGCCGTCGCGGCCGGGCCCGTCGCCTGCGTAGGTTCCTGGGGCG
>NZ_SMKP01000089.1:0-40039 GCF_004349015.1 Nonomuraea diastatica | reverse complement strand
GAACCCGCCGCCCTACCCGAGCCCGCCGGCGTCCCCGGTCCCATCACCGGCTCCGAACCCGCCGGCGATCCCGCGGACGGCGAGCCGGTGCCCGTCGCCAACGGCCGCACCCCCGTGCTCACCGTCAACGGAACGGCGGCCGAGACGCCCGCACCGGATCCGGCCGTGCCGCTGGAGATCAGCGGGCTGGCCAAGGCCTACAGGAACGGCGAGCTCGCCGTCGACAACCTGTCGTTCCGCGTCGAGCAGGGCCAGGTGCTGGGCCTGCTCGGGCCGAACGGCGCCGGCAAGACGACCACGATGCGGATGATGATGGGGCTCATCCAGCCCGACGGCGGCGAGATCCGCATCTTCGGCGAACGGGTGACGCCGGGCGCTCCCGTGCTGTCCAGGCTCGGGTCGTTCGTCGAGGGGCCGGGCTTCCTGCCGCACCTGTCAGGGCAGGACAACATCGAGCTCTACTGGGCCGCCACCGGACGGCCCGTCGCCGACGCCCACTTCGACGAGGCGCTGGAGATCGCCGGCCTCGGCAAAGCCCTCGAACGGGCCGTACGCACCTACTCCCAGGGCATGCGCCAGCGGCTCGCCATCGCCCAGGCCATGCTCGGACTCCCCGACCTGCTCGTGCTCGACGAGCCCACGAACGGGCTCGACCCGCCCCAGATCCGGGAGATGCGCGAAGTGCTCAAGCGCTACGCGCGCGACGGCCGTACCGTGATCGTCTCCAGCCACCTGCTGGCCGAGGTCGAGCAGACCTGCAGCCACGTCGTGGTCATGCACCGCGGCAAGCTGGTCTCCGCCGGCCCGGTGTCGCTGCTGCTCAGCTCGGCTCCCCGGTCGGCCCGTGCCGGCAACGGGCATGGCACGCGCCTGGAAGACGTGTTCCTCGACCTCATCGGAGACAACGCATGACCGCCGCGCCGGGCTACGCGCCCCGCCGTACGCTGCCGCTGCGGGTGGAGATCGTCAGGCAGTTCAAGCGGCGCCGCACGATCGTGATGTTCGGGCTGCTGCTGGCGCTGCCGTGGATCCTCGTGATCGCGTTCCAGTTCGGGCCGCAGGGCACCGACCGGGACCAGTCGCTGCGCATCTCCGACCTGGCGACGGAGAGCGGCCTCAACTTCGCCGCCTTCGCGCTGTCCGTGTCGGCCAGCTTCCTGCTGGTGGTCGCGGTGGCGCTGTTCTGCGGCGACACAGTGGCCAGCGAGGCCAACTGGTCCTCTCTGCGCTATCTGCTGGCCGCGCCGGTGCCCCGCGACCGGCTGCTGCGGCAGAAGCTGATCGTGGCGCTGGGTTACTCGGCGGCGGCCGTGATCTGCCTGCCCGTGATGGCGCTGCTGGCGGGCACGCTGGCGTTCGGCTGGAACGACATCCAGATTCCCGGCACGGGCGAGACCATCCCGGCCTTCGACGTGCTGCCGCGCTTCGGCATCGTGATCGCTTACGCCCTGGTCAGCCAGCTCGTCGTGGCCGCCCTGGCCTTCCTCGTCTCCACCATGACCGACTCGCCGCTGGGGGCGGTCGGCGGGGCGGTCGGCCTGTGGATCGTCTGCACCATCCTCCAGGCCGTCGAGGCGCTGGGCGTGCTCCGCGAGTTCCTGCCGACGTTCTGGAACAACGCCTGGCTCGACGCGCTCGCGCCCGAACTCGAATGGAGCGGCATGATCAAGGGCGCCTCGGTGTCGATCACGTACGCGGCGATCCTCCTCGCGGTGGCCTTCCGCCGGTTCCGCCGCAAGGACGTCGTCAGCTAGGCGTCAGCCGGTCTCCGCCCAGTCGAACGCCTTGGTCACGGCCTTCTTCCAGCCCGCGTACCCCTTCTCGCGCTCCTCCTCGCTCCAGCCGGGCTCCCAGCGGCGGTCCTCCGCCCAGTGGGCGCGCAGCTCGTCGACGTCCTGCCAGAAGCCCACCGCGAGCCCCGCGGCGTAGGCCGCGCCGAGTGCGGTGGTCTCGGCGACGACCGGCCGGCTGACCGGCACGCCGAGGATGTCCGACTGGAGCTGCATGCACAGGTCGTTGGCCGTGACGCCGCCGTCGACCCGCAGCACGTCGAGGACCACGCCGGAGTCCTGCTGCATGGCCTCCACCACGTCCCTGCTCTGGTAGCAGATGGCCTCCAGCGCGGCGCGGGCGAGGTGGGCGTCGTTGTTGAAGCGCGACATGCCGACGATGGCGCCGCGGGCGTCGGCCCGCCAGTAGGGGGCGAACAGGCCGGAGAAGGCCGGCACGAAGTACATGCCTCCCGAGTCCTCCACCTGCCTGGCCAGGGTCTCGCTCTGCGGCGCGGAGGTGATGATGTGCAGCTGGTCGCGCAGCCACTGCACCGCCGAGCCCGTCACGGCGATCGAGCCTTCGAGCGCGAACACGGCGGGCTGGTCGCCGAACTTGTACGCGACCGTGGTGAGCAGCCCGCTCTGCGAGCGCACCCGTTCGGTGCCGGTGTTGAGCAGCAGGAAGTTGCCGGTGCCGTAGGTGTTCTTGGCCTCGCCCGGCAAGAAGCAGACCTGCCCGACGGTGGCGGCCTGCTGGTCGCCCAGGATCCCGGTGATCGGCACCTCCCCCGCGGCCGGTCCGAACGGGGCCGTGACGCCGTAGGCGGCGGGATCGGACGACGGCCGGATCTCCGGCAGCATCTGGCGCGGGATGCCGAAGAAGGACAGGAGCTCGTCGTCCCAGTCGAGGGTGTCCAGGTCCATGAGCATCGTACGGCTGGCGTTGGTCACGTCGGTGGCGTGCACGCCGCCGTCGACGCCCCCGGTCAGGTTCCACAACGTCCAGGTGTCGGTGGTGCCGAAGACGGCTTCGCCCTGGTCGACCGCCTCGCGGACGCCGTCCACGTTCTCCAGGATCCACTGGATCTTGCCACCGGAGAAGTAGGCGTCCGGGTGCAGCCCCGTCCGGTCGCGGATGACCTGGCCGCGGCGGTCGCGCTCCAGCGCGGCGGCGATCTTGTCGGTGCGCGTGTCCTGCCAGACGATCGCGTTGTAGTAGGGACGCCCGGTACGCCGGTTCCACACGACCGTGGTCTCGCGCTGGTTCGTGATGCCCAGCGCCGCCAGGTCGCTGGGCTGCAGTCCGGCGCGCTGGAGGGTGCTCTGGATGACGGCCGCGGTCCGCGTCCTGATCTCGATGGGGTTGTGCTCGACCCAGCCCGCCCTGGGCAGGATCTGCTCGTGTTCGAGCTGGAACTTGGCGACCTCACCACCGTCGTGATCGAAGATCATGAAGCGGGTGCTCGTCGTGCCCTGGTCTACCGCCCCGACGAAATCGGGCATGTCATTCTCCTTCACGTTTGTCAGGGTCCGCTGGTCTGACGATGTCACGATCTTCGGGCCGCGGCAGGAACCTGGAGATGAGCGCCTGGTAGAGGCCCGCGCCGACGAGGCCGCCGATCAGGGGACCGGCGATGGGCACCCAGAAGTACAGGCCGCCGTACTGATCTCGCCACGCGTCGTGGTAGCCGGTGAGGAAGCTCGCCAGGCGCGGCCCGAAGTCCCGCGCGGGGTTGATCGCGTATCCGGCGTTGGTGCCGAACGCCATGCCGATCGCGACGACGATCAGGCCGATGACGAAGGGCCCCATGTTGGCGTTGGGCGCCATGTTCCTGGTGTCGATCAGCGCGAAGACGAGGAAGAGCAGGATGGCGGTGCCGATGATCTGGTCGCGGAACCCGCCCCACAAGCCCACCGGCAGGGTGCCGTTGCCCGGCAGGGTCGAGAAGACGATCTGGGTCTTGACCGTGTGCCCGGGATCCGCCATCGCCAGGATCTCGGTGAAGTTCCAGCGGACCAGCAGGGCGGCGACGAAGGCCCCCGCAGTCTGCGCGAGGGCGTACGGCAGGACCTTCCACCAGGGGAAACCCTGGAAGGCGGCGAACGCCAGCGTGACCGCCGGGTTGATGTGCCCGCCCGAAATCCTGGCCGCGGTGTAGACGCCGAGCGCCACCCCGAGCCCCCAGGCCCAGGCGATGCTGTCGTGGTCGCCGACCTCCGCGGCGACGACCGAGGCGACCACGCCGCAGCCGAACAGAATGAGCACCGCTGTCCCGGCGAACTCGGAGAACAGTTCGCCGGCCAGCCCTCTGCGGTCGAGACGCCCGGCCACGGTCATCCCCTTCCTTTCGTGTACCCCGTTGTGTGCCATTCCCGTAATCAGGCGATGCATACGGTCCGTATATGACACATAACGTTAAGCAAGGCACAGGGAATGGCCTGGACGGACGCGCGGCGGGCGCGGTCTCAGGTCAGAGCGTGCGTACGAAGGTGACCAGGCTCGTACCCGGCCCGTTGTAGCCGGGGACGGGGTCGCCGGCCTCGAAGCCCATGCGACGGTGGAAGGCGATGGAACGCTCGTTGACCGGCGCGGTGATGGCCCTGACGACGTGCCGGCCGTGGTCGCGGGCGATGCCGAAGAACCGTTCGTACATCGAGCGGGCGACCCCGCTCTCCCTGGCGCCGGGCGCGACGCCGACGAAGTGGATGTACGCCTCGCCGGGCTGCGACGGCGAGACGAAGCCGATCACGAACCCCGCCATGCCCTCGGGGCCCTCGGCGATCAGGCTCGTCCGGTGGAAATGGTCGAGGAACAACCTGGGCAGCGAGGGCAGGATCGGCCGCCCCCACCAGTCATCGACGACGGCCGCGATGGCGTCGTAGTCGCCGGGGGTGGCGGCGCGCAGCGTGTGTCCTGTCATGTGCTGTTTCGGAGGCTAGCCCCAGTGCGGCGGCTTGTTGTCGAGATAGAACGCGTCAGGGTCGTCGGAGCGCCACTCGCCCCAGCCCTCGTCCGTGTCGTCCGCCGTCTGCTCAGGTAGGAAATCTTTCACGCCCAACATGCTACCTAGGCGTACAAACCCCTACCCAGCGTGTCCACGGGCTCCAAGACAGGCGGCAGGCACGGCGGTACGATGCGATGGCAGGTGTCGCCTACCCCCCGTGAGGCTGCCCATGGTCACCCCGACAGGCTGGCGGCGAGAAGGCAATCTGCCGGCGGAGCTCACCAGCTTCGTCGGCCGTACGCGCTTGCTCGCCAACCTCAAGCGGCACCTCGCCGAGTCGCGCCTGGTGACCGTCACGGGCATCGGCGGTGTCGGCAAGTCGCGCACGGTGCTGCGGCTGGCGCATCAGGTGCGCGCCCACTATCCCGACGGCGTGTGGTTCGCCGACCTGGCCAGGCTGCAGGACGCGGGCATGGTCAAGCACACGATCTCCTCCGCCCTCGGCATCGCCGACCAGTCCTCGCGGGCGGAGTCCGAGTCGTTGTCGGAGTGGGTGGGCGAGCGCGACATGCTGCTCATCATCGACACGTGCGAGCATCTGGTGCAGGGGTGCGCCGAGCTGGTGCACGAGCTGCTGGAGGCCGCGCCCAACCTGAAGGTGCTGGCCACCAGCCGGCAGTCGCTGCACCTGCCGTACGAGCACGTGGTGCCCGTGCCGCCGCTGCAGGTGCCCGGCGACGACCCTGCCGAGAGCCTGTTCACCAACGAGTCGATGCAGCTGTTCGCGGTCAGGGCCGGGGCCAGCGTGCCCGACTTCCAGCTCGATGAGGACAACATCGAGGCCGTGGCCGAGCTCTGCCGGCGGCTCGACGGCATCCCGCTGGCCATCGAGCTGGCCGCGGTGCGGCTGCGCGCCCTTTCTGTGGAGCAGATCCTCGGCCTGCTGACCGACCGCTTCAGCCTGCTGGCCGGGGCGAGCCGCACGGCCCTGCCCCGCCACCAGACGCTGCGGGCGGCCATCGGCTGGAGCCACGAGCTGTGCGAGCCGGCCGAGCGCCTGCTGTGGGCGCGGCTGTCGGTCTTCGCCGGCGACTTCGAGCTCGACGCGGCCCGGTTCGTCTGCTCCGACGGGCGGCTGCCGTCGGAGGACATCACGGACCTGGTCACCGGGCTGGTGGAGAAGTCGATCCTGCTGATCAGGAGCAACCACGCCGGCGTCCGCTACAAACTGATCGACACCCTGGCCGAATACGGCGAGGAATGGCTTGAGAAGCTCGGCCAGGCCGAGCAACTTCGGCGACGACATCTGGACTATTACCTGAGCCTGGCCCAGCGCGGCGAGGACGCCTGGTCGGGGCCACGGCAGATCTACTGGTTCGTCCGCATGCGCCAGGAGCACGACAACGTCAGGGTGGCGCTGGAATACGCGCTCAAGACCCCGGGCAAGGAGCCGCTGGCGCTGGTCCTGCTCTCGTCGTTGTGGTTCATGTGGGTCTGCTGCGGGTTCGCCCGCGAAGGGCGCCTCTATCTGGAGCGGGCACTCGAGACCAACCCCAACCCGAGCAAGGAACGGTGCAAGGCGCTCTGGGTGCTCTCGTACGTGCGCAATTCCCAGGGCGACAGCGTCGGCGGGCAGGCGGCCGCGGAGACGTGCAGCACCGAGGCCATCCAGGTGGGTGACTCCCGGGCGGTGATCCTGGCCTCCAAGATGCAGGGCACGGCGGCGATGCTCCAGGGCGACATGCCGAAAGCCAGCGCGCTCCTGGGCGTGGCGATCGAGTTCAACACCGATAACAAAGAGCTCAACCCGGGCCTGTTGCCCGCCATCGTCGAGTTGTCCATCGTCCTGACCGCGCAGGGCGAGTTCTACGAGGCCGAGTCCCTACTGCAGGACTGCCTGCAGGTCTGCAAGGAACGCGGCGAGCTCTGGGTGAGTTCCCATGCGCAGTGGGCGCTGGCGGGCGCCAGACTCGCGAGCAACCGCCCTCAGGAGTCCCTGCACAACGTCAGGGAAGGGCTGCGCATCAAGCTGCACTTCCACGACACGCTCGGCACTCTGCTGGCCCTGGAGTCATCGGCGCGGATCTTCGTGGCCCTCGACCGGTTGCCGCTGGCCGCACACCTGCTTGGTGCGCTGCAGCAAAACTGGAAGTCGGCCGGACTGCCGCAGTTGGGCGCACCGTTCCTGTCCGCTGACCATAACGCGTGCGTCAGAGAGTGCTCACGCCGTATGGGTGAGCTCGCCTACAAGAACGCCTTCGAAGAGGGCGCCCGGCTCGACCTGGATGAGGCATCAGCAATGGCGCTGGGCGAGTTGACCGCCCTCGAGGAAGGCTGACACCGCGGCTCAGACGGCCTGCGGCCAGCGGGTGTCGTCTGGCCAGGCGTTCACGAACCGTGCGCTGCCGAACGAGAACTCGATGTGGCCACGGACCCAGTGTTCGAGGCCGCGCACGTAGTCGAGCACTGGCGGCGGAGCCCATCCCTCCAGCGCCGCACGCCGGTCGACGAACGCCGCGATGGCCTCGCTGTGCATCCGGGCAACCTCCAGCAGCGCGTCCTGCAGAAAGAGGGACTTGTGGGCGGCCAGCACGGTCACGAGGTTGTGCCGAGCCTTGTCGGCGCGGTGTTCCTTGGCATAGGACAGCAGGTCGTTGTCCCACCCGACGAGGTCGCACGCCAAATCCGAGAGCGCGCGTACGTCGGGGTGGTACCAGTCCTCGGTCTCGATCCGATAGCCGCCACCGATGTCGATGAGCGCGAAGCAGGTGTACGTGGCGCCGGTGGTGCGGCGCATCAGGAGGTAATCCGCGGGGGCCGGGATCAGATCGACTTCGCGGTTCGCAGCCTCCCAGATCTGGGCGAACAGATATTCCTTCACCGCGCTCCGCCACCGTTCCACCTGTTCGGGGGTGGCCATGGCGGAGATTCGGTCCAGAAGTTCTCTGAGGGCGAGGCCGAACGGTTCGCCGGGCTCCGGGGTACGGTCCTCGTCAAGGCTCTCCAGGAGCGACGGCAGCGCGCGGGCGACGGCTGCGGCCCGATGCCCCGTGAGCTCACTCTCGCAGAACCCGTCGTCGAAGGCCCAGAGCCAGAAGTACCAGTCGGTGATTAACCGGAGACTCTCACGCGGCACCGTGGGGTTGGTCCGCGCGGGAAGGAGGCCGAGTTCGGAGCGTCTGAAGTGCTCGGTGTTCTCGGCGCTGGGGAGCATGTTGGAGGCGACCAGCCATGCGTGGCTCTCCAAGCCGACCTCCGCGACATGCACGTTGATCTCACTGGGGAACGGACATGGCAGCGGAGGGATGTGGAGGGGTCGCCTGCTGAAGCAATGCGCAGAAGTATCCACGTCATCCAGCATGACGATGGACTACTAAAAAGACCACACTTGGTAACCATGGGCCCTTTTCTGCATTTTTCATGCTACGTATTGCTTTGCCTAAACCAGCGACGACACTAGCAATTCGCGAACATTCGCGCTGGGTCCAGAGTCGAGGGCCGACCAGCGCGCGGGTCGGCGCCCGCGTCGAGGAGCCCTCTGACCACGGTCGGTTCCTTCGTGAACACCGTTCCCGCGAGCGCCGGCCGGCCGCGATCATTGGCGCGGCCGGGATCGGCGCCTCTTGTAACGAGCACCGTGACGGTCTCGGCGTGACCGTAATAAGCCGCCGGCATCAGCAAAGTGTCACCCTTGCCGTTGGTCGGGGCGAGCGGCACCCCAGCCTCGCGCGCAGGGTCTCCGTGTTGCCCACTCTGGCCAGGTCGAACACCTTCGTGGCGAAGCCTGGACCTCCGGGTCCCCGTCCATACATGCGATTCCGCCTCGATAGGGTGCCGTGCACGGAATCGTTCTGTCCCGCCGTAGGTTCTGGAGAGAGTACCTAGGGAAAGGCTGTCCAACCGTGTTCGACCCGAAGGATCTCTACGAGCTCGCAGATGACGCGTCCGAGCTGCCCGATCCGGTGTTGCTGTACCACTTCGACGGTTTCGTCGACGCTGGCGGTGCCGGACGTCTCGCGCTGGGCCACCTGCTGGCCGAGCTGGAGCACCGGGTCGTGGCGACGTTCGACGTCGACCGTCTGCTCGACTACCGGTCGCGGCGGCCCATCATGACCTTCGACACCGACCGCTGGGTCGAGTGCGAGAACCCCGAGCTGGCCGTTCATGCGGCGAAGGACTCGACGGGGACGCAGTTCCTGGTGATGAGCGGGCCCGAGCCCGACAGGGAGTGGGAGCTCTTCACCAAGGCGGTGAGCGACCTGGTGGCGCGGCTGAAGGTGAGCAAGCTGGTGACCATGCACGGGATCCCGATGGCGGTTCCGCACACGCGCCCGCTGGGCATCACGATGCATGCCAGCCGGCCCGAGCTGATCAACGCGCAGACGAGCGCGTTCGGGCGCGTCCAGGTGCCCGGCAGTGTCGCGGCGCTGCTGGAGCTACGCCTGGGCGCGCAGGGCAACGACGCGCTGGGCTACGCGGTGCACGTGCCGCACTATCTCGCGCAGGCCGAATATCCGACCGCCGCCGTCACCGCGCTGGAGGCCGTGACGAGGGGGACAGGGCTGGTGTTCCCGACGGAGTCGCTGCGCGAGGCGGCCCGCCGTACGAACACCGAGATCGAGGAGCAGATCCAGGCCTCGGCCGAGCTGTCCACCGCCATCAAGGGGCTGGAGCAGCAGTACGACGCGTTCGCGGAGGGCACCGAGCGGGAGAACCTCATGGCCGAGACGACGCCCATGCCCACGGGTGACGAGCTCGCCGCCCAGTTCGAGCGTTTCCTGGCCGAGCGCGACGACGAGTGACCCGCGCCCGCGGCGATACCCTGGGGTGATGAGCGACATCCGGGTCGGACTGGTCGGCTACGGCCCCGCCGGGGCCTTTTTTCACGCCCCGCTGATCCACGCCACTCCCGGCCTGGCACTGGCGGCCGTCGTCACGCGAACCCCCGACCGGCAGGCGGAGGTGGCCGCGAAATACGGCGCGACCGGCGTGGGCGACGTGGACGCGTTGTGGGAGCGGTGCGACCTGGTGGTGGTCGCCTCTCCCAACAGGACCCACGTGTCCACGGCCACAGCCGCGCTCGCCCACGGCCTGCCCGTCGTCGTCGACAAGCCGCTGGCCAGGACCGCCGAGGAGGGGCGCGAGCTGGTGCGCCTGGCCAAGGAGCGCGGCCTCATGCTGACCGTGTTCCACAACCGCCGCTGGGACGGCGACTACCGCACCGTGCGCCGGCTGGCCGGCGAGGGGCGGCTGGGCGAGGTGCTGCGGTTCGAGTCGAGGTTCGAGCGGTGGCGGCCGGAGCCCAAGGGCGGCTGGCGGGAGGCCGGCGGGCCCGACGAGGTAGGCGGCCTCCTCTACGACCTGGGCAGCCACCTCGTCGACCAGGCCCTGCAGCTGCTCGGCCCGGCCACGCAGGTCTACTGCGAGAGCGACGTCAGGCGCGCCGGGGTGGCCGCCGACGACGACACGTTCGTGGCGCTGGCGCATGCCGGAGGGGCCCGCTCGCATCTCTGGATGAGCTCGATGGCCGCCAGGTCCGGGCCCCGGTTCCGGGTGCTCGGGTCGGCGGGCGCCTTCGTCAAATACGGGATGGACGTCCAGGAGGAGCGGCTGCGGGCCGGCGCCGCGCCCGGCACGCCCGGCTTCGGGGACGACGAGGAGTCACGCTGGGGGCAGCTCGGCACCGAGCACGACCACCGCACCGTGCTGACCGAGCCGGGCGCCTATCTCGACTTCTACCGAGGTGTGGAGGCGGCGCTGCGCGAGGGCGCGGCGCCGCCCGTCGACCCGGAGAGCGCGGTCGACACCCTGGCCGTCATCGAGGCGGCCCGCCTGTCGGCGGCGCAGGGGATCGTCGTCCGCCTGAGCTGACGGGTGCAGGGGATCGTCGTCCGCCTGAGCCGACGGCGGCGGGCACCGTCAGTCGCGCAGGCGAGAGCGCATGGCCTCGGTGTCGGCGCCGGTCCAGCCGTGCCCGGCCAGCCACTCGAGAGGCCCGCCGAAACGGTCGTCGAGCACGCCGAGGAACTGCTCGATGTACCTGGCCCGCGGCATGTGGTCGTCGGCGGGGCGCGAGTCCAGGTCGCCGCGGTAGGTGTCGCTGCCCCGCAGCCGCTTGAGTATGAGCTCCAGCCGCTCCCCCGTGGCCACGTAGTCCTCGACGATCGCCTCCCTGGTCGCCCCCGCCACCTCCAGGGCGAGCGCCGACAACACGCCGGTGCGGTCCTTGCCCGCCGCGCAGTGCACCAGCGACGCGCCGTCGTCGAGCGCCATCGCGCGCAGGGCGTCGACCACGGCGTCCGGCCGGTCGCGCAGGTAGCCGAAGTAGAAGCCGGTCACCCGCAGTTCCTCGTCCAGCCCTCGCTCCGCCCACGGCAACACCCGCTCCCCGTCGATGGCGTCGGCCTCGACGTCGGTGTGCCGGCCTCCCTCGGCGAACAGGGTCAGATGGTGATGCCGCACCTCGGGCACCCGCGTCAGCGGCCCGGGACCCTCCAGCGACACCTCCGCGTTCGAACGGAGATCGACCACGTGCCGCAGGCCCAGCTCGCCCACGAGCAGCGTCACGTCACCGGGCGTGAGGCCCTGTAGGTTGTCGGCACGGAAGATTCGCCCGCGACGGGTGCGCCCGCCGTCACGGGTGGGCAGTCCGCCCAGGTCACGCGCGTTGACCGCGCCTTCCAGGTCTATCCACCTCGTCATCTCGTCCATTATTGCGACCTTATATGTCCGTCATGATGAGCAGAATCGCCGTTCATAACGCAGCATGAACATGTGACTCCTCCGCTCCCTGGAGGGAGCGGCTTCTCGCTAAGCCGCTTCCGCAGCCTGACGAAGGGCAAGCCCTGCCCTGAGGATGTTGATCGCCGCGTTGACGTCGGCGGGCGCGGTGTGGCCGCACGCCGTACAGGCGAACCCGGCTTGGGTGACGCGGTTCTCCCGCGCGCTGTGACCGCATCGGGCGCACGTGCGGGAGGTGCCGGCAGGGTTCACCGCGATCACCTCTCGACCGGCGCTTTCAGCCTGGTGCGCGAGGACCGTCAGGAACACCCCTCAACCCGCGTCCAGGATGCTCCGGTTCGATCCGGACTTCTGCGCGACGTTGCGGCCAGGCTGGGCGATCGTGCCCGAGGCCGAGCGGGTCATGGCCGCGATCCGCAGTTCCTCGTGCACGATCACGTCGTAGCCGCGGACCAGCGCGAGCGCCGCCTTGTGCGCGCTGTCCAACCGCTGGTGGCCGACCTTGCCATGCAGGGCCGCGACGCCGGCCACAGCCCTGCGCCGCCTGGACCCCCGCGTCCTGCGGGCCGGCTCCCGCTGCGCGGCAGCCAGGCGATCGGCGGTGGTCACGGCCAGGTGGCGCGGGTTGGCCACCTGCACGCCATCGGACGTGGTGACCAGCGACGCCACCCCCATGTCCACGCCTACCACCACACCCGTGGCGGGCAGCGGCTCGGCGGGCACGTCATCGCACGACAGGACGACGTACCAGCGCGAGCCTTCCCGCTTCACACGGGTCGTCTTCACCTTGCCGCGCACGCGCCGGTGCTGGTGCTGGTGCACACGGACATGCCCGACCCCCTGAAGACGCAGGGTGGCCTGCTGGGAGGAGAACGACCAACGCGCCTGACCGTCCGGGTCATCAGCACGGATGTGCTTCAACTCGCCCGACTGATCGCCGTACCGGACCGTCACCCCCGCCTTGCGGTAGGCGGTGCGGCGGTGCTCCAGCGCGGCGTTGTACAACTGCCGGTGGTCGTCCAGACACGCCGCGAGCGCGACGGCCTGCTTAGCGGTGGGGCGCAGCAGGAACTTCAACGACCTGCGCACGCCCACCTCCCACGCTCGGTTACGACAACGCCACGGTATCGGTCGGCACCGACACAACGTGGAAGGAAAACTGCGATGCGCACACCTGACACGCCAGGGCACGCTCGGGCCTTGGCGGCCCTCCCGCTCCCGATTCCCCCGTCGCCTCAAGGCGACGGTTCCCTCGGGAGGATCTGATGGATCCACGAGCTCTGCCTCCACGGCTGGTGATCGATCCAACGCTGCCCGCGGCGATCTCCAGCGAGCTGCGGTCGAGCCCGCACCTTCTCCGGATGGCTCGATCCGGCAGGCAGCTGGACACCACGAGCCATCCCGCCCTGATCTTCCTGCTGCCCGGCCTCCTGCTGGTGCTCGCCCTGCTGACCAGATCACCGTTGTTGTTCTTGGCGGGCTCCGGCGTGGGAATGATCGTGTTGTTCCGCTGGATGGCGCAGGACACCTCCACCAGATCGGCCAGGCGGAAGCTCCGCACCGCCCAGATCCACGCCGACCATTACGTTCTGCCGGAGGACCTCGACCACCCGTGCCAGATGTTGCTGCGCAGGGCACAACACGCCGCCGAGTCCGTCCTCGGCTCCCGGGTCCACGCGGCGGGCCTGATCGACACGGTCGACAACCAGGTGTCGCTGCCGGAGGAGGTCTGGCAGATCGCGCACCGGCTGCGGCGGCTGTCGTCCATGCACGCCGAGCAGGGCAGGATCATCCCCCGCGAGCTGCCGCCCGGCATGGAGGACGCGTTCAAGCCCTACACCAAGGCGCTCGACGCCGCGTGGACGTCGCTGTCACGGCGCGTACGCCACCTGGAGAAGTACGCCAAGCAGGTGCGCAAGGCCGACAAGGCCTACTCCGCCCATCGGCGGCTGGAGGCCCTGTCCGCCAGGACCCACGAATACCAGGCGCTGATCGCCGACACCGTGCGCGACGAGATGGCGCACGAGCGCATCAGGGAGCTGACCGACCATGCGGCGCACGTGCGCAAGATGTTCGAGGAGAGCATCCTGCAGGCGAGGCAGGCGGCCGGCGAGCTGATCAGGAGCCCGCTCACCTGAGCCGGGCCTGGGGCGGTGCGGCTTCGAGCGACGGCGGGGCGCGCGCGTCAGGGGTGGCGCGCCTGAGGAGCTCCAGGGTCCTGCGCATGCCCGCCTCGTTGCCGAGGCTGCGGTAGATGTCCCTGGCCTGCCGCAACGGCGCCGCGGCCGCCGCGGGGCCGCCCGCCTCTAGGTGCGCCTCGCCGAGGTAGCGCAGGCTCATCGCCATCCACCACCGGTCGTCCAGCTCCTCGAACTCGCGGACCGCCCGCCGCAGCTCCTGCTCCGACTCCTCGATCCTGCCCAGCCTGGCCAGCGCCCGGCCGGCTGACACGGCGTTGCGGGCCACCCCCCACGAATCGCCCAGCGCGACCAGGATCCCCTCGGCCCGCCGCACGTAGTCGAGCTCGCGCAGGCCGTTGTCCGGGTCGCCGACCTCGCCGGCGGCCCGCAGGCAGCGGGCCTCCTCCCACAGCTCACCACGCTGCTTGAACATCTCGGAGGCGCGGTCGAGGCTGAAGCCCGCCCTGGTGAACAGGTTCGCGGCGAGCCGGTGGTCGCCCGCCCGGTGCTCGCCGCGGGCCTGCGCCGCCAGCACCTCACCGTAGACGCGCAGGGTCTGGGCCTCGGAGTAGCGGTTGCCCTCGCGCTTGAAGATCTCCAGTGCGCCCTCCAGGAGGTCCCTGGCCTCCTCGGGGCGCCGCTCGGCCATGCGCATCTCGGCCAGGTTGCGCTGGGTGCGGGCCATCCACCACAGGTCGTCCTCGCCCTTGAACGCGGTTATGGCCCCGATCAGGTAGTCCTGTGCCCGGTCGAGGTGGCCCTCGCTGAACAGCGTCATCCCGATCGTGCGCATGGCCCTGGCGGCCCACCACGACTCGCCCAGCTCGGTGAAGATCTCCAGCGCCCGTTCCGCCGCCTTCAGCGCCCGGTCGCGCAGGCCCATGCCGCCGTGGACGGCGGCGCTGTCGAGCAGCGCGATGCCCAGGGAACGGCGGTCGCCGGCCTGCTCGGCGGCCTGGCAGCCGATCCCGGCGACGGCCGCCCAGTCGGACCAGTAGGCGCGCAGCGAGTGGCACAACGAGCAGAACGCCCTGGCCAGGCCCAACGTCAGCTCCCACAGGCGGAGCTGCTCTGCCAGGTGGACCATGGCGATCAGGGAGAGGCGCTCGGCGTTGAGCCAGTCGCCGGCCGTGAGCTGGCCGTCGGCGCTGGAGCGGCGCCCGCCCCTGCTCCAGTCCTGTGGCCAGCGGTTCTGGGCGGCCTCCTCGGCGCGGCGGCGGTAGCCGTACAGGACGCGCTCGACCGCCGACGTCCGCCGTTCCTCCTCGTCGTGGCCGGCCAGCTCAGCGGCGAACACCCTGACCAGGTCGTGCAGCCGGTAGCGCATGGCGCCGGTCTGGTCGGTGCCCGAGCACTCGGCGAGCTGGGCGTCGATGAGGGCTTCGAGCTGGTCGGCGCCGTCGAGGCCGGAGATGTCGAGCAGCTCGCCCGCCACCCAGCCGGGCACGTCGGGCGCGGGCAGCGAGCTGAGCAGGCGCAGCAGGCGGCGCTGCATCCCGGTGCAGTCGTCGTAGCTGAGCTGCACGGAGGCGCGCACGCTCCTGTCGACCGTGGGGGCCAGCTCCAGCTGGTCGAGGCGGCGGCGCGTGTCGGCCAGCCGGCCTGCCATCTCGCGCATCGTCCACTGCTCGCGGGTGGCGAGCCGGCCGCCGCAGATGTTGATCGCCAGCGGGAGGTAGTCGCACATGCGGACGACCTCCCTGGCGGAGTCGAGGTCGTCGACGACCCTGGCGCCGCCGGCCAGCCGGGCCAGCAGCTCCACGCCGTGCGCCTCGCTGAACACGCCGAGCCTGGTGTCGTGGGTGCTGTTGAGGAACAGCGGGGCGCGCGAGGTCACCAGGACCGCACAGCCGGGCTCGGCCGGGATGAGCGGCTCGACCTGCGCGGCGTCGTGGGCGTTGTCGAGCCCGATGAGGATCCTGCGGCCCTTGGTCCAGGTCAGCCAGAGCTTGCGTAAGTCGTCGAGCCCGCCGGGGTCGGTGGCCAGGCGCACGCCCAGCGCGCGCAGGAACCCGATCAGCACCTCCTCGGGCCGCACGGGGGCGTCTACGCCGCCACGCAGGTCGGCGTAGAGCCTGCCGTCGCGGAACCAGCCGGCCACCTCCTGCCCGAACCTGGTCGTCAGCGCCGACTTGCCGACGCCGCCCCTGCCGTACACGGAGACCACGAGCGGCGGCGCGAGGTCGGAGGACTTGCGGCGGGCCGCGAACACCTCGCGCAGCTCCGCGAGCGCCTCCGCGCGGCCGGTGAAGTGCTCGGGCGCGGGCGGCCACTGGTCGGGGGCCCGTGAGGCGGCCTCGGCGAGCTCGGGACGCTTGGGCCGGGTCGTCATGGTGACCCAGGTGGTCAGCCCGACGAGGACGGCCGCGGCGAGGGTCACGCCGATCTTTGCGGCCGGCGGGATCTCCCACTCCAGGGACGCGGCCAGCACGCTCGCCGCGGCGGCCGCCAGCCCCGCCGAGGCGGGCGCGGCCCAGCGCAGCCCTCCCCGTCGGCGGCGCGGCTTGCCGGGCAGGCGGTCCCCTGTCAACGAACCCCCTTCGCGGGGAAGCTCCCCGTGCCACTCTGTTCTGTTCGGGGCCCACGCGAGGTGTGCCTCGCGGGAGATTCAAGCCGATGGGGTACGGTCTGCGCCAGCCGTACCCCATCGTTCATCTAAAGGCCGATCACGTGACAGGTGGCCGTCACCGTCTTGCCGGGATCGCTCTCCGACGAGGCGGTGAGCTTGACCTTGGCCAGCCGGGCGCCGCCGGACTCGCGCACGGCGTTCACGGTGACGAGCTCGTGCTTGCCGAACCCGACGGAGGCCAGGGCGTTCGGCAGCTGGACGGTCCAGCCCTTGCCCTGCACCTCGGCCTTGAGCCGGTAGACGTCGGCGTTCAGGTAGGCGCTGACGTCCTCGGGGTGCTGCCCCTGCGCCGGGGCGGCCCTGCCGGTGTTGAACAGCGGAAACTTGCAGGTGGACAGGTTCTTGCCGGTGGGGACGCCGGCCGCGGGCAGCACCTTGACGCCGCGCCGCTGCGGCCCCGGGCCGTCGAGCGAGCGGATCGCGACCGTGTACGACAGGGTGCCGTCGCGGCCGCGCTTGAGGTCGGTGACGTAGAAGTGCAGGCGGTTGGCCTCGTCGACGTACTCGTACTCGCTGCCGGAGTCGGTGCCGGCGTGGAAGAGGGCGTCGGAGAGCTGGCGGTAGTCGCCGATCGTGATGGGCACCTTGGTCCCGTCGGGCATGACGTAGTCGGTCATGCCGATGTCCTGCGGGTTGGCGTCGATCACCCACTCGAACGGCGCCCGGTCCTCGTTCTTGGTCTTGGCCAGCAGAACGCCGGAGTCGGGGGTGAACGAGTCGGAGCCCATGCGGTCCACGACCTCGACCGTGTAGTTCTCGTAGCCGCCGCCGTCGCAGAGCGGGTCGGTCCGCGGGTCACAGGCCGGGCTCTTGTCGCCGGTGTCGAAGGAGACGTTGACGCCCGACAGCTCCTTCTTGCCCGGCTGGACCGCGCGGGCCAGGATCTCGACGGTGACCAGGCCTGATTCGTCGAGCGCCTCGCGTGACAGGCGCAGCACGTTCCGCTCGTCGATCATCTCCAGCTTGATCTTGTTGCGGAGCATGTGCTGGGCGCCCATGGACGCGCCGGCGGTGGGCGGGATCAGCCAGCGCGAGTGCGGGCCGCCGGGCCCGTTGAAGCTGCCGCGGCTGAGCATCTCCCACACGCCCGTGTACGCCCTGCGCGGCGGCACGGCGTACGGGTTGTTGTAGTTGTCGCCGATGCCCATGATGTGGCTCAGCTCGTGGGCGTAGACGGCCATGCCGGAGCTCTCGGCCTGCACCGAGTCGATGCCGAAGCGGGCGTTGGGCCAGAAGGTGGAGCCGGCCTGCCACGAGGTCCAGTCGACGTAGCGGGTGTCGACCCAGTTGGGCAGCGCGGTGTCCGGCGGGCCCCACTCGTCGGGCACGTCCTCCTTTGTCGGGAATTTCATCATCCCGAACTCCTGCCAGGCGGACGACTCGTCCTGGCCGGCGCTGAGGTAGAAGACGAAGTCGAACTGCTCGGCCGTCTCCTGCCCGACGTCGGCGATCCAGGCGGCGTTGCCCTCGGTGCGCAGGTTCTTGTCGCACGAGTCGCCCGCGGGACACCCGGTGCCGCCCTGGAACTCCATGGCGTACTCGTGGTCCTTGCCCGACATCGTGTAGGGGCCGAACCCGGTCAGCTCCACGCCGTACCTGCCGCCCGAGTCCTCCATCCAGTACTCATGGATGGTGTGTCCCTTGTTGAGCTTGTTCGGGGTGTTGAGGAAGTCCTGGTAGAACGTCGCCACCTGGTCACGGGGGATGTCGTGGGCCTCGGCGCTCGGGTTCCCGAAGATCGTCGAGCCCTTGGGCTGGGTCGCCACGAACGGCTGGTTGGGATAGTCGAGCAGCACGAGCGCGCCCTTGAAGGTGCGCTTCGACCCCTTGACGGAGGGGTCGGCCCAGTTGGTGCCGGGCGGCTTCTTGTAGTCCGCCCACGTCATGTGGTCGGGATTCGTCCAGTTCTGCGGGTCGATGGGCTTGAGGCCGCCGGGCAGGCGGGTGCGCAGGGCCTGGGCGTCGCCGGGTGCGTCGACCTGCCAGGGCTGCGTCTGCGGCCAGTGGTCCTGCCGCCAGGGATGCTCGGGATCGGTGGGGGGCGCTGCGGAAGCAGGGGTCGCCATGAGGCTCACCGGGATCATCACGATGACCGCGGGTAAACCCTTCAGCAGCTTCTTCAGGGCGTTCACGGATTGACGGTATAGAGGTAATTGCCGGAGATCAACGATCAGACGGGGGAATCAGCCGACCTAGCGATTTGCCCCGTTCGTCCCGATTGCGGGCATATCCTGCCTTCACGTTTAATGCCTAGAGGGGAAGTCTCGACGGGAGTCCTGATGCCGTCTGCGAAGCGTGCCGGTCCGGCTCTGGGCAGACGCTCGCCCGCGCCCGTCGTCCTCCATTCCGCCCCGCTCGTCGTGCCCGTCTGCACCGTCCCCATCCGCGACGGCGCCGTGGCGATCAGGGGCGAGCGGGTGCTCGCGGTCGGCCCGCGAGCGGAGCTGCTCCCTTCGTACCCCTCCGCGGAGGAGCTCCGGTGGCCGGGGATGATCGTGGCGGGGCTGGTCGACGCGTGCTCCGCCGTGCCCTCGGACGCCCCGGGGGTGACCGCGCGGGGCGGCGTGCTCTCCGACCTGACCGACTGCTCGGCGCTCCGCATCTCCTACGTCGAGGTGATCAGCGCCGGCGAGGAGGAGTGGGAGGAACACGACCGGGACGCCGTCATCACCGCCATCCGCGAGGTGGACAGGCCCTGCGTGGTGGGGATCGCCGCCCACGCGCGCGACCCGCAGGTGCTGGAGGACGTGGCCGTGCTGGCCAGGACGTTCGGGCTGCGGCTGCTGGTCCGCCTGGACCGCCACTCCCCGGTGGAGCTGGACGAGGCCGGGGTGCTCGGCCCGCTGTGCCACGTCGCGAGCGGCAGGTCACTGGACCCGGGCGAGCGTAAGCTGCTGCGGCTGCGCAGGACCGTCGTGGCGCTCTGCCCGCCGGAGCCGTCCCAGGCGCAGGACGCGCTGGCCCTGCTGGAGGAGGGCAACACCGTCGCCTTCGGCAGCCGCGGCCCGGCCGGCGCGCCACCGACCGGCCCGCTGGGACTGGCCGGGGCGATCAGGCGCCACGCGCGGGAGCTCAGGCCGCGGCCCAGGGAACTCGACCGCCGACTGGTCGAGGCCGCCACGCTGGGCGGCGCCAGAGCGCTGGGCATGGACCGCGGCAGGGGCAGGATCGGGTCGCTGGCCGCCGGCACCCGTGCCGACTTCGCCGTCTTCGACGCCCGCGGACGTTACCCGTACGCGGCCCTGCTCTCCCAGCCGCCCTGCCTCGCCACCGTCGTCGGCGGCGTGCTCACCCGCGGGGCCTGACCGGCCCACCTGGACTGGGCGTCCACCAGGCTCAGCAGCCTTCGCACCGTCCCCGGCGGCCGGTCGGCGCCGTCCGGCACCCGCAGCGCCCGCGCCCGACCCGGGGCCGATCCCGAGCGGCCCGAGCAGGCGCGCAGGACGTACGAGGCCCTGATGGCGCCGATCGCGGGGGCGCGGTGACCGTCGACGCCACCGTCTCGGCACGGGTGCAACTCGGCAGCCCCGGGCCGATGCGCGGCCGGATCGTCGCGGCTCTGTCCATCGTCGGCGCCGGGGCGGGCGAGCTCGGCGGGCCGCTGCCGGGCCGGCTCAGCGGCGCCATGGCGCCCAGGGTCACCCTGGGAGATCGGCGGCGTGGCCGCGGCCACGCCTGGAGAATCCCTGACCGTCCAGGGAAAAATCCGCCCGCTCCGCTTGCCTGTAGCCGTTGGTGGAGCTAACCTGTAACTGCAGTTGGAGGTTAGCTCCACCAGGAGAAGCAGCGAGGAGGTTAGAAAATGCTCTTGACCTCAATTGACCCGTTCGTCCAGGAGTTCGAGCGGCAGTTCAGCCGCCTGGCACGCCAGACCTTCGACAACGGCGGCGCCGTGATGCCCATGGACGGGCTGCGCCGCGACGACGACGTGCTGCTCCGCTTCGACCTCCCCGGCATCGACCCCGACTCCATCGAGGTCACGGTCGACCGCGGAGTGCTGAGTGTGAGCGCCCGCCGCGAGGAGGAGGTCGCGGAGGACGAGCGGCTGTTCGTCCGCGAGCGCCCGATGGGCGCCTTCACCCGACGGGTCTACCTGTCCGAGCACCTCGACAGCGAGAAGATCGACGCGGGCTACGCCAACGGCGTGCTCACCGTCCGCATCCCGGTGCTCGAGCGGGCCAAGCCACGCAAGGTGGAGATCCAGCGAGGCGAGACCAGGGCCATCAAGGCCTGACGCGCGGTCGGGGGCGGGCTCCCCGGCCCGCCCCCGGATCACGAGGAGGGCCACGGTGCCAGAACTACCCCTTGACGACGAGCACGCGCCTCTCTACTCCCTCGGGCAGGTGGCGGAGATGCTCCAGGTCCAGCACGCCTTCCTGCGGCGGCTCGACCAGCACGACGTCATCAGCCCGAGCCGTTCGAGCGGCGGGCAGCGGCGCTATTCCCGCCGCGACATCCTGATCGTCCGACACGTCACCCGCATGACGGAAGAGGGCATGACGCTCATCGCCATCCGCCGGATCCTGGAGCTCGAACACGAGCTCGCCGACGTGCGCCGGGAGCTCGACGAGATCCACGCCCGGCTGAACGGCCGGCAGCAGTGACCCCGTGATCCGCCCTCCCGGCCGGTCCGGAAAGGAGGATTCCGGACCGCTCGCTGGGTAGGGGGCCGATATGACCGAACAACCTCCGGACCGATACGGCTACGCCGATGAACAGGAGATCGAGGTCGAAGAGTGGACCGACGACCTCGGCCTCCACCACGACGTCGCCGAGGACGACCCCCAGCACAGGGACACACTCGACGAGCGGCTGCGGCGGGAGGCGCCGTCCCGGCTCCACGAGCCCCGGCCCAAGCACCGGCTGACCCAGCCTGACGAGGGACTCGCACCCGACACGGACGACGAGGAACTCGGTGCGGACCAGAGCGGCGACACGGATGACCTCTCGGCGGAGGAGCGGGCCGTACGCATCGATCCCGACGAGAACCTCACGTGAGACGCGGGGCGCCGGAGCCGTCACGTGAAGCGCCGCGGCCCGGGGTGCCCTCAGGCGAGGCGGCGCAGCGCGGGCAGCAGGGCGTGCAGGTCACCGGCGATCACGTCGGCGACCCCGGCCTGCGGGCGCTCGGCGTGCAGGTAACCCCACGGGCCGCGGCGCAGCAGTGCGGTCCGCATGCCGGCCTCCCTGGCGGGGAGCACGTCGTTGTCGAGCCGGTCGCCCACATAGAGGATCTCGGCGGGTTCGCGGCCCGCGACCGCGGCGACCTTGGCGAAGAAGCCGGGCTCCGGCTTGGACACGCCCCACCCCTCGGAGGTGTGCACGGAATCGGCGGGCAGGTCCAGGGCGACGAGCGCGTCGTAGGCCCGCTCCGGCTGGTTGCCCGCGATGATCACCTGGTATCCGGCCGCCCGGATCGCCGCCAGGGCGTCGCGCACGTCGGGGTAGAGGTCGTCGGCGTCGAAGGTGTTGCGCATCCCATGGGGGTCGTCGCGCTCCCACTCGGCTTCCTCCCTGGCGAGGTCGAAGCCGGGGCGTACGAGCTCGAAGGCGGCACTGTGCGAACGGTCCAGCGCGGCCATCCCGCCGAGCGTGCCCATCAGCGTGAACGCGCTCACGCCCAGCCGCTCGGCCCAGCGCGACCAGATGCGCGTCTCGCTGATCAGCGTCTCGCCGACGTCGAACACCACAGTTTTGATCATCGATACCCCCTGCTCGAACAACCCTGTTTCACGACACATGTCCGGGCATGAGGCGAGAACACGGACAAACACCAAGGGGGATTTTGCCATGGAACCAGGGCGTGACGAGAAGGACCGCCGCCTCGACGAGCACCGCGTGCCGCTCGACGACCTCAACATGACCACCGACCAGGGCGCCCGCGTCGACGACACCGACAACGCCCTGCGCGCCGGCACCCGCGGCCCCACGCTCATGGAGGACTTCCACTTCCGCGAGAAGATCACCCGCTTCGATCACGAACGTATCCCGGAGCGCGTGGTGCACGCCAGGGGCGCGGGCGCGTACGGGATCTTCGAGCTGTACGAGCCGCTCGGCGACCTGACCACCGCCGCCTTCCTCAACGACACTTCGGCGCGGACGCCGACCTTCGTGCGCTTCTCGACCGTGGCCGGCTCGCGCGGCTCGGCCGACACCGTACGCGACGTGCGCGGCTTCGCCACGAAGTTCTACACCACGCAGGGCAACTTCGACATCGTCGGCAACAACTTCCCGGTCTTCTTCATCCAGGACGGCATCAAGTTCCCCGACTTCGTGCACGCGGTCAAGCCGGAGCCGCACAACGAGATCCCGCAGGCGCAGTCGGCGCACGACACGTTCTGGGACTTCGTGCACCTCCAGCCCGAGTCGCTGCACATGGTCATGTGGCTGATGTCCGACCGGGCGATCCCGCGCAGCTACCGGATGATGCAGGGCTTCGGAGTGCACACGTTCCGGCTGGTCAACGCCTCGGGTCAGGGGACGTTCGTCAAGTGGCACTGGCGGCCGGTGCTGGGGACGTATTCGCTGGTGTGGGACGAGGTGCTGCGCATCCAGGGCAACGACCCCGACTACAACCGCCGGGACCTGTGGGAGGCGATCGAGCGCGGAGCCTATCCCGAGTACGAGTTGTGCGTGCAACTCGTGCCCGAGTCGCGCGAGCACGACTTCGACTTCGACCTGCTCGACGCCACGAAGATCATCCCCGAGGAGGAGGTGCCGCTGCGCCCCATCGGCAAGATGACGCTCAACCGCAACCCGCAGAACTTCTTCGCCGAAACCGAGCAGGTGGCCTTCCACACCGCCAACGTGGTGCCGGGAATCGACTTCACCAACGACCCGCTGCTGCAGGCCAGGAACTTCTCCTACCTCGACACCCAGCTCCTCCGCCTGGCCGGCCCCAACTTCCCGCAGATCCCGATCAACCGGCCCATCGCCGAGGTCCGCAACGACCAGCGTGACGGCTTCCACCAGCACCTGATCCACGGGTCGCGCACCAGCTACGCCCCCAACTCCATCAGCGGCGGCTGCCCCGCGGCGGTGGACGGCTACCGCCACTACCAGGAGAAGGTGGACGGGTCCAAGATCCGGAAGCGCAGCCCGAGCTTCGAGGATCACTACAGCCAGGCCACCCTGTTCTGGAACAGCATGGCCGACTGGGAGAGGCGGCACATCGTGGCGGCGTACCTGTTCGAGCTGGGCCACGTGGAGCGTAAACACATCAAGGAGGCCGTGGTCGACCACCTGGGCAAGATCCATCCCGACCTGGGCGCGCAGGTGGCCCAGGGCCTCGGCCTGCCGGCGCCGGCCGGGACCCAGGTCCACACGAAGTCCTCGCCCGCGCTCAGCATGACCGGCCAGCCGCACAGCGCCGCCACGCGCAAGATCGCCTTCCTCATGGGCGACGGCGCGGACGCCGCCGCCGTGACGGCCCTGCGCCGGGCGCTCGAAGGCCAGGGGGCGATCTGCGAGGTCGTGGCCCCCGCGGAGGGGTCGGTCGGCGGCGTTCCTGTGGACCGGCAGCTCAGCGCGGCCAATTCGGTCGTCTACGACGCCGTGGTGGCCTCGGACGGTGCGGCGCTGGGCGCGATGGGGCGGGCGCGGTTCTTCGTCCTGGAGGCGTTCCGGCACCACAAGCCCATCGGGGCGGTGGGCTCGGGGCGGCAACTCGTGGAGGCGGCGCACCTGCCCAACGACGTCGGGGTGATCGTGGGGGACGACATCGCGCAGGAGTTCGGCCAGGCGGTGGCCGGGCACCGCTTCTACGAGCGGGACGTGTCCAGCGTTCCCGCGTGACGGGTCTCCCGCGATCGGCCGCCTCCGCTGCGAGCGGAGGCGGCCGATCCGGTTTCCGGCCCCGGCCCGTGAGACGGGGGTTGACCGGATTGATCGCGGACCGCCGACCGTCACCGTCTACAGCAACCCCAAGGACGGCGAATAGCGCGCTGCCACCACCGCACCCATGGGAAAGCCGCTCACCCTGCCCTCTCCCGTCGACTTCGAACTCGACGCATCGATGATCAGGGTGCGAGCTTCTCCATCGCCTTGGCGATGCGTTTCTCCGACACCGGGGTGGGTGTGCCGAGCGTCTGGGCGAAGAAGCTCACGCGCAGTTCCTCGATCATCCACCTGATCTCCACCACGTCAGGGTCCCCGCGCCGGGCCGGGTGGAGCTTCTGCCGCAGGTCGTGATAGTCGTCCTCGACCTTGTGCACCCGATCCATCCACTCCTGGTCCCGCCACGGATCCTCGGGGAGCTTCGTGAGCCGGCGGTCGATCGCGCGGAGATAGCGCAGGACGTCAGGCAGCCGCCGGTGGCCTGTGGCGGTGACGAACCCCGGATGGACGAGCCTGCCGAGCTGGTCGCGCACGTCGTCCGTCGCCGCGCTCGGCTGCAGCGCGTCGAGCCGGGCGCCCGCCGCGTGCCAGACGCTCAGAATCTGCTCCACCTTCCCCAGCACGTCGGCCGACGTGTCATAGAGGTGGGCCCGCACGTGCTGGTAGAGGCGGTCGAAGGCGACGGGGTCCCAGGCCGGGCCGCCGGCGCCGCCGCGGTCGTCGAGCATGAGCTTGTCGACGGCCGCATCGACCACGTCGTCGAACAACGCCACCGCCCCGCCGTGCGGGCTGCGCGACAGGGCCAGCTTGGCCTGGTTGGACAGGCCGCCGAGCAGTGACTTGGCCGGGTTGGTGACGTTGAGCAGGAGCAGGCGGCGTACACCGGGCCAGTGGGAGCGGCGCTGCTCCACCTCCGTCTCGAAGATCTTGATGGAGACCGAGTCGCCCGCGTCGACCAGGGCCGGATAACCCTTTATCCGGCCCTGCTCGAACACCTTGGGCAACGTCCCGAAGCTCCAGGTGTGCAGGCCCGTCTGCTCCAGGTCGTCGCCCGCCTGCGACAGCGTCTGACGCAGGCGCGGCGCGAGGCGGCGCTTCAGCACGTCGAGGTCTTTGTCCTCGGCCACCGTGCGCTTGCGCTCGTCGATCACCCGGTAGGTGATGCGCAGATGGCCCGGCACCTGGTCGAGCTGCCAGGCGTCGCGCGGCACGCAGATGCCGGTCAGGCGCAGCAGCTCGCGCTCCACGGCCTCCAGCAGCGGCTCGCCGCCCGGCTTGACCCCCTCCAGCACCTGCCTGGCGTAGTTGGGGGCGGGCACGAAGTTGCGGCGCAGGTTTTTCGGCAACGACCTGATCAGCGCGGTGATCAGGTCTTCGCGCAGGCCCGGGATCTGCCAGTCGAAGCCGTCGGAGCTGACCTGGTTGAGCACCTGGAGCGGCACGTGCACAGTCACGCCGTCGGCACCGTCTTCAGCGTCCGAGCCCGGCGCGAATCGATACGTCAGCTTCATCCGCTGGCCGAGCTGGCGCCAGGTGTCGGGGTAGTCGCGGGTGCTGATGTCGGCGCCCTCGTTGACCAGCATCTCCGGCGAGAACGTGAGCAGGTCGGGCTGCTCGTGCCTGGCCTTCTTCCACCAGGAGTCGAAGTGGCGGGCCGAGACGACGTCAGCGGGCACCCGCTGGTCGTAGAAGTCGAACAGCGCCTCGTCGTCCACCAGGATGTCGCGGCGCCTGGCGCGGTTCTCCAGCTCCTCGACCTCTCCGAGCAGCCGGCGGTTGTCCTTCAGGAAACGATGGTGGGTGTCCCAGTCGCCCTCGACGAGCGCGTGCCTGATGAACAGCTCGCGCGACAGGTCGGGGTCGATGCGGCCGTAGTTGACCTTGCGGCCGACGACCAGCGGCACACCGTAAAGAGTGACCTTCTCCAGGGCGATGACGGCGCCTTGGTTCTTCTCCCAGTGGGGCTCGGAGTAGGTGCGCTTGACGAGGTGCTGGGCGAGCGGCTCGACCCAGTCCGGCTCGATCTTGGCATTGACGCGCGCCCACAGGCGGGAGGTCTCGACCAGCTCGGCCGACATGAGCCACTGCGGCTGCTTCTTGGCCAGTGTCGAGCCGGGGAAGATGGCGAAGCGGGCGTTGCGGGCGCCGAGGTATTCCTGGATCGGCCTGCGGCCGTCCTGGCCGCGCTTCTCCATGACGTCCTTGACGCCGATGTGCGACAGGAGCCCGACGAGCAGCGACGCGTGCACCTGCTGGGGGTCGGCGGGCCGGCTGCCGGGCTGGGCGCCGAGCGCCTGGCGGAGCTGGCTGTAGATGTCCTGCCACTCGCGCACGCGCAGGTAGTTGAGGAACTCCGCCTTGCACAACCGCCGGAACGCGCTGGACGACAACTCCCTCTGCTTGTCGCGCAGGTAGTGCCAGAGGTTGAGGTAGGCCATGAAGTCGGAGTCGGGGTCGGCGAAGCGGCGGTGCTTCTCGTCGGCCTGCTGCTGCTTGTCGGAGGGCCGCTCGCGTGGATCCTGGATCGACAGGGCGGCGGCGATCACCATGACCTCGCGCAGGCAGCCGTTCTTCTCCGCCTCCAGCACCATGCGGCCCAGCCGGGGGTCGACGGGCAGGCCGGCCAGCTTGCGGCCGACGGGCGTGAGCTTGTCGTGGGCGTCGAACGCGCCCAGCTCGTGCAGCAGGTTGATGCCGTCCTTCACCTGGCGGCGGTCGGGCGGCTCGACGAAGGGGAACGCCTCGATGTCGCCCAGCCCGATCGAGGTCATCTGGAGGATGACCGAGGCGAGGTTGGTGCGCAGGATCTCGGGGTCGGTGAACTCGGACCGGTTGAGGAAGTCGTCTTCCTCGTAGAGGCGGACGCAGATGCCGTCGGAGGTGCGGCCTGAGCGGCCCTTGCGCTGGTTGGCGCTGGCCTGCGAGATGGCCTCGATCGGCAGGCGCTGCACCTTGGTGCGGTGGCTGTAGCGGGAGATGCGGGCGTAGCCGGGGTCGACGACGTATTTGATGCCGGGGACCGTGAGCGAGGTCTCGGCCACGTTGGTGGCCAGCACGACGCGGCGGCCGGTGTGGCGCTGGAAGACACGATGCTGCTCGGCGGCGCTCAGCCGGGCGTAGAGCGGCAGGATCTCGGTGTGGCGGAACTCCGCCTTGGCCAGGGCGTCGGCGGCGTCGCGGATCTCCCGCTCGCCCGACAGGAACACCAGGATGTCGCCGGGGCCCTCGCCGATCAGCTCTCTGCAGGCGTCGACGATGCCCTGCGTCTGGTCGTCGACATCGTCGAGCGGGCGGTAGCGCACCTCGACCGGGTAGGTGCGGCCGGAGACCTCGATGATCGGCGCGTCGTCGAAGTGGCGGGAGAACCGCTCGGGGTCGATCGTCGCGCTGGTGATGACGACCTTGAGGTCGGGGCGCTTGGGCAGCAGCTGTTTCAGGTAGCCGAGGATGAAGTCGATGTTGAGGCTGCGTTCGTGGGCCTCGTCGATGATGAGGGTGTCGTACTGGTCGAGCATGCGGTCGTGTTGCAGCTCGGCCAGCAGAATGCCGTCGGTCATCAGCTTGACCAGGGTGCGCTCACCGGCCTGGTCGGTGAAGCGAACTTTGTAGCCGACCACGTCGCCGAGCTTCTGGCCGTCGCCGGTGCCGAGCTCCTCGGCGATGCGCTCGGCGACCGTGCGGGCGGCGATGCGGCGGGGCTGGGTGTGGCCGATCAGCCCGCGCACGCCCCGCCCCAGCTCGAGACAGATCTTGGGGATCTGGGTGGTCTTGCCGGAGCCGGTCTCCCCCGCGATGATCACGACCTGGTGGTCGCGGATGGCCGCGAGGATGTCGTCCTTACGTTGGGAGACCGGCAGGTTCTCCGGATATGTCACTTTTGGTACGGCTTCGCGGCGGCGGACCAGCCGCTGCTCGGCTCGCTCCACGTCGGCGAGGATCTCCGCGACGATCTTGTCGCGGGCGTCACGCGAGCGCACCCGGCGCATGCCGTCGAGCCTGCGCCGCAGCCGCCGCTGGTCGCGGGGCATGAGGTCGGGCAGGCGGGATTGGAGGTCGGCGAGTGGAGAGGACAACGAAGACGTTCCCATACTGCTTCAAGGATATTTGAGCCCCGCGTCCCCGGAGCCAACCGCCCATGGTGCCCGACCGCGCTGGCCCGCGCATCCCAATATCCCGGCGCGCCTGACGATCGTGCACCGTGACCACGCGACCCTCCGGGCCCGGCGAAGGAGTACGTACGACCGAAGGTGTGGCCGGTCAGCGGGACGCGGCGGCGCGGGCGGCGCCGATGATGCCCGCCTCGTTGCGCAGGGCGGCGGCCACCACGGGGGTGTCGAGGTGGATGTGCGGGAGGAACTTGTCGGCCTTCTTACTGACACCTCCGCCGATCACGATCAGCGAGGGCGTGAACACCATCTCGACGTGCCGGAAATATTCCTCCACCCGCCCGGCCCACGCCCTCCAGCCGAGGTTCCGCTCCTTCCGGACCCGCGCCGACGTCCGGTGCTCGGCGTCCTTGCCGCGCAGTTGCAGGTGCCCGAACTCGGTGTTGCGGACGAGCCGCCCGTCGGTGAACAGCGCGCTGCCGATGCCCGTCCCGAAGGTCAGCACGAGCACGGTCCCCCGCTGCCCCTTGCCCTTGCCGAACGTCATCTCGGCCATGCCCGCCGCGTCGGCGTCGTTCAGCACGGTGGCCCCGCCGAAGAGCGCGGCCGCGTCGACACCTTCCCAGGAATGGTCGACGTTGGCGGCCGTCAGCACGACGCCGTCCACGACCACGCCGGGAAAGGTGATCCCGACAGGGCCGCTCCAGCCGAAATGTTTGACGATCGACGCGACCGCGTGGGCCACCTCGTCGGGCTTGGAGGGCTGGGGCGTCGGAATGCGCAGGCGCTCCTCCGTCAGCTTGCCGGCTTTCGTGTCGACGGGCGCGCCCTTGATTCCCGAACCGCCGATATCGATGCCCAACACGTTCATGCTTTTCCTCTCCCCGCGCGATGCGGGAAAACTCCCGCGCCGCCATTTCCGGGCCTGACTGAACCCGCTCCCCGCCCCCCGCGTATCTCGCGTCACAAGCGCTAACTAGGAGGCAACGGATGCGGCCACGCATCATCCCACTCTGCGCTGTTGCGGTCGTTCTGGGAGCGACAATCACCACTCCCGCACACGCCACCACCAGGACGCGTTTCGACGTCATCAACCTTGTGTCGGACGTCAAGGGCAAAGCCCCTGTCACCGACCCCAAGGTCGTCAACCCGTGGGGCCTGGCCATGGGCAAGACTCTGTGGGTGTCCAACACCGGCACCGGCAGCGCCACCGTCTACTCCGGCACGGGCAAGAAGGAGAAGACCGAGGTGGCCATTCCGGGCGGGGCCCCGACGGGCCAGGTGTTCAACCCCGGCGACGGCTTCACCGTGAAGGGCAAGCCGGCCACATTCATCTTCTCCAGCCCGAGCGGCGCCATCACCGGCTGGAACGCGGAGGCCGACCCGGGCAACGCGATCATCGCGGCCTTCACCCGCGGCGCCGACTACAAGGGGCTGGAGCTCGTCGAGACCGACGACGGCGCCTTCCTGCTGGCCGCCGACTTCGCCGGCGGGCGCATCCACGCCTTCGACGAGGACTTCGAGCGCATCCGGCTGTCGCGCTGGCAGTTCAGGGACAAGGCGATCCCCTCGACCTACGAGCCCTACAACGTCGCGGTCGTCAACGGCAACGTCTGGGTGGCCTACGCCCTGCGCGACAAGACCACGGGCAAGCCCGTGTTCGGCGACGGGAAGGGCTTCGTGAGCCGCTTCGACGGCAGCGGGCGCCTCACCGGGCGCATCTCCAGGGTCGGGCTCAACGCCCCCTGGGGGCTGACCGCCGCGCCGAAGGGCTGGGGACAGTACGCCGGGGCGCTGCTGGTCGGCAACTTCGGCGACGGGACCGTGCACGCGTACAAGAGCGGCCGTCACCTGGGCTCCCTTCGCCTGTCGAACGGCAAGCCGATAGTGCTGCCCGGCCTGTGGGACCTCGAACCCGGCACCGCCGCCACCGGCGGCGAGAAGGCCCTGTGGTTCTCCGCCGGCATCGACGGCGCCAAGCACGGCCTGATCGGCGTGATCGCGCCGCAGGGCACGAAGGTGTCCTCGTCGGCCCCATCCAACGGCCCATCGAACGACTCGTCGGGCAAGCCCAGCACCCCGTCCTCCAAGAGCCCGTACGGCGGGTACTGACCGGGCGCTCACTCCCCCCGCCCCCACCCATGCCGGTCGCCCAGCTCGCCCGGCGTGGGTGGGGGCGCTCCGTCTGGCAGGTCACGCGGCTGGCCGGCGCGAGCGGCGGCGGCCCCGCCTCAGCCCAGCACGGCCGCGAGGTCCTGGTAGGTGCGGTAGTGCACGGCGGTCATGCCGAGCGCCCTGGCGGCCTCCACGTTCTGCAGCCGGTCGTCGACGAACAGGCAGCGTCCGGGCTCGGCCCCGGCGCGCTCCGCGGCGATCTCGTAGATCCGCCGGTCGGGTTTGGCCACGCCGACCCTGGCGCTGCTCACCACTTCGTCGGCGAAGCCGGTGAGCCCCAGCAGGTCGAGGTGGTGTTCCAGGGTGTCCATGGCGTTGGTCACGATGACCACGGGCACCTCCCGCCGCACCCTGGCCAGCAGTGCCCTGACCTCCTCGTCCACCCAGAAGCGGATCTTCATGAACTCCCCGACGGCCTGGCGGGCCCGCTCGTCGCCGCCGAGCGCCACGGCGATCGACTCAGCCCACTGGGTCTCGGTGACGTGGCCGAGCGTCGGGGGCATGATCAGCTCGGGGTCGAAGGCCGTCTTCATCAGGGGCAGGCCGTAACGGGCTTCGATGTCGGCCTGGGCGGCGTGGTCGAAGTGCCGCAGCACGCCGTCGAGGTCGGACAGAACAGCGGCGAAGGGGATCACAGTCCCTCATTGTGCCCTGTGCGCCGCCCTGGCCAGTAGCCATGACTTTTCCGGCGCCGCCGAAGGTGCTCAGGTAACGGTCGGGACTACCATCTCCGAGACAGGATTCGGTATCGGAACGGTAGGGCATGGACGATCACCGGCTGCCACGCGAGCTGTGCAGGCTGTTCGCCGACGGCGGCAGGGGGCGACGGCTGCCCGCCGGTCTGCCGCCTGGCGACGTGGTCTGGCCCGACCCCGGCTACACCCGGCAGGGCGAGGCCGCGCGGCCGGCGTTCTGGATGAGCGACGAACCGGCGGCGGGCGAGGACTGGGCGCTGCTGCGCGCCTGGCACGCGCACAGCGGCCTGTGGCCGGTGTTGCTGGACGAGTCGGCGCAGCCGTGGGCGGTCGGGCAGGTCGTGCCGGACGATCCCCGCCAGATCGATCACTTCACCGCCGAGGGGTTCATGACCGAGGTCTGGGAGGAGTGGGTGGCTCAGATGCCGAAGGACGCGCTGGCCGAGCTGGAGCCGTACGGCGCCATCTGCCCCGGTCCCGCCGCGCCCGGCGTGCTGAAGGCCGAGCCGGAGGCGGTCGCCGGCTGGCTGGCGGGCGAGCTGGCGGCCAAGGGGATGCCGCTCGGCCTGGTCGCCGCCGGCCGGGGAGCGGACGCGCTGGCGGTCATGGGCTGGCAGGGCGCGCTGCACCACAACGAGTGGATGGTCCCGCTGGCGGCGGTCGTACGCAGCTGGGAGAACCGGTTCGGGGCGCGCGTGGTCGGCGTCGGGTTCAACACGCTCGACCTGAGCGTCGCGGCGCCGCCGGACGACCCGGAGCACGCCTTACACGTGGCGGCGGAGCACTGGGCCTTCTGCCCGGACAACGTCGTCCAGGGGCCGGGCGACCTCCAGGGCTATGCCGAGCAGATCATGGGCCGGCACGCGTGGTCCTTCTGGTGGGACTGAACCGGCGTCACGATCGTTCCTGAGCGCGCGGGGGCGCCCTCGATCGGCATGACGGCGCGGCCCGCGCCGGCGCCCTCCGTGCCCGCGGCGCCGGCGTCCGGCGTCGCGTCTCCCAAGGGCCCGGCCGGCGAAGAAGCCGGGCCCTGTGCGGCCGCCGCCGAGCCGTAGCCGTCTCCACGGCCGGGCTCACGGGATGCGCGCCACGGCGCCATAGGTGCCGGACGAACTCGGTTGGTCAACGCAGGCGGTCTCGTGGCCGTCCGGCCGCCATTCCGGGACCCACACCAGTCCCGGATCTACCAGCACCAGACCTTCGAGCAGCGCCTCAACCTCCTCCCTTGTGCGAATCGCGTGCCCGGGCAGCGTCATCGCCAACAGGTCGTGTATGGCGGGCAGCAGCTCCGGGGGGATCGCGTCGAACGTGGTCTGCAGCAGCGACAGGTAGCTCCGTTCCGGAACGGCCTGCCGGATCCGCTTGATCACGTAGTGGAAGAACTCGTCGTCGTTCAGGCTGTGGGTCGACAGCAGCAGCACGGCCATGGGCCGGTCCCAGTCGAGGAACGTCTGCAGGACCCTGTCATCGAGGATGTCGTCGATCTCGCGTACGTCGCCCTCTACAACGCGTACGAGGTCGGTGACGGGCTCGATGGTCGCCCTCGCTCCGGCGAGCACCATCGGGTCGTTCTCGACGTACACCACACGCGGCGCCGGGCCGTCCAGGGCATCGCGGGCGATGTCGTGCAGTTGCCTGCCGGGCGGCAGACCGCTGGGGACACCACTCCCGACGATCACGAACTGGTCCACACCCACGCTCGCCAGATGACGGACCACACGGCACAGATAGTGGAGCACGGCCCGTGCGGCCGTCGTCGTGATCGGGGCTGCCTGGTCGTACCGGCGTACCGCGTCACGGTCCGCCACGAAGTTGTTCTTTCCACCTGCGGCGGCGTCGAGAATACGGGTGATCCTTGCTTGGGTCAGCTCCAGCTTCGCCAGGTTTCGGATGGCACGCTGACGCATTGAGTGTTGCCCCTTTCCCCTCGCCCACTATCTCGGGAAAAGCTGTCCTTTCGGACCCCACTCGATGACCCACACCATATGATCCTCGCTACGGAGCAGATGACAACACGAAAAGCCATTAGTTTTCGGTATATATGCGTTACCCTGCCTCGGGCATAATGATCATTTACGCGGGAAAGAGATCGTTTCCCAGTGAACGCGAAAGTCGTTCGCGATGGGAATTCACCACCTCGAAGGTCTCTTCGCGGGTGGTCGTCGTCACCGACAGCTTGGTGAAGGCCTGGTGGTACGACTCCACCGCTCCGCCCTCGGTGACCAGCTCGTCGGACTCGATGCCGTGGGCGCACGCGATGTCCGCCTCGAACTCCTCGGCGAAGCGCCAGATGGTGAACGGGCCCGTGCGCGGCACGTAGGCCGGATCGTCCATCGGCACGACGTGCAGCGAGACGTTGGGCCGCTTGGCGTGGTCGAGCAGCAGGTCGAGCTGGCGGAGCTGGATGTGCGGCCCCGCGATGGAGCGGGTCAGCACGCTCTCGTCGATGATCGCCCACAACACGGTGCCGCTCTCCCCTGCCATGGCCTCCTGGCGGGCCAGCACGAGGGCGAGCGCCTCGTCGACCGTGCGCTGCCCGAGGATCGCCGGCCCCGCCGCGGCGATCGCGGCCCTGGCGTAGTCGTCGGCCATCAGCAGCGGCGGGACGAACTGGTTGTGGTAGGTGCGGATCACCGTGGCCCGCTGTTCGAGCGCGTAGGCGGCGGCCAGCCAGACGGGCACCGAGTGCGCGTCGTACCAGGCGGTCTCGCGTTCGCCCCTGGCCAGCGACATCACGTAGTCGCGGACGGGCGGGGCGGTGACGCCGTAGACGGTGAGCAGCCGCTCGGCCGTGATGGGCGCGGGCGCGATGCGGCCCTCCTCGATGGCGGGGATCGCGGCCGCGCCCTTGCCGAGCGCGGTCTCCACCTGCTCGGCGGAGAGCCGGGCGGCCTGGCGCAGGGCGTGCAGCCGCTTGCCGAGCGCCCTGCGCTGCGGATCGCTCAGGGGCGCCGCCGCGTCGGGGATGCCGGCGGCGGGGACGGGCTCGTCGGGCAGTCCCTCGGCCCTGCGGGCGAGCTCGACCACGCCGTGCAGGACGGCGAGGGAGCCCTCCGACAAGCCCGAGGCGGACCGGCCGATGGTGGCCGCCCGCAGCTGGAGCTCCTCCACGCTGCCCGATTCGACGTAGTCGTCGCCCACCAGCCAGCCGACGCTCACCTGCAGGCAGGAGGCCAGCGCCCTGAGCACCTGGAGCGTCGGGTTGGTCTGCTTGCCCGTGCGCAACTGGCTGACATAGGCACGCGTGATCGGGATGCCGGCCTCCGTCAGAGTGGAGGCGACCTGCGCGCCGGTGAAGCCGCGCTTGGTCAGCGCGAGATCGAGCCGTTCGGCGAAGTTCGCCACGGCACACCTCCTACCGCCCGTGAACTTATCCAGCGTAAGGGACGCGGGCCCCTCTGTCCCCTGCCATGCGGGCAAGCTCTGCCCAGCGGGGAGGTATCAACATATGCGCAAACTGTCAGTTGACACACCCCCCTTTCTCAGCGGACTATCGGAACGCATGGAAAGTGAGACTTAACAGCCAGGCGGTTCTGGAGAGAGTCCTCGACGAGGAGGTGGCCGGACGTGACCATGGATTCCTCGGGCAGTTCCTGGTTCCAGGAGGATCCGGCCCCGAGCAGGCAGGAGCAGGTGGTCCAGCGCATCTGCGCGCGGGTCGCCGGTTCCGGTGTGCACGTCGCGAGCCTGCCGCTCGGCGGCGTCCAGGTCTGGCTCGACAGCCCCCGCCACCGCTGGCGCTTCTACCACCGGATGGCCCGCGAGCTGCGGCTGGCCGGCTGGCACACGGAGACGGGACCTGATCGGCTGCTGTTGCTCGGGTGGAGTGCGGTCTGCCTGAGCCACCGGGCCAGGATGCTGAGGGCGGCCCTGACGGGAAGGCTGGCCGACTTCGACAGGACGGCGTTCACCGCCGTCATGATCGCCACCCGGCTGCGTCACGAGGGATTCCCGGCCGGCGACCTTCCCGGCGAGGTGGAGGCCCGTTGCGGCGACGCGCTGCGCTGGCCCGCCCGGCTGGCCGATCTCGACGGTCTCGAACGCGGGTCGTCGCTGGAACCGCTGCGGCTCAGGCTGGCCCAGGTGGCCGGGCTGGAGGCCAAGGTGGCCCGGCGCTGCGGCGAGCATCTCGCGCTCGCCTCGAAGGTCGCGCGTACGGTGGCCGGCGGTGCGGCGCCGGCCAGGTCACACGCAGGGGACCCAGGTGACTCCGGCTCTTCCACGGCGGGCCTGACGGAGCGCATGGTCGGCGTCAGCGTCCCCAACGTGGCCCTGAGCGCGGGAACGGCCCGATGAGGCGGGCCGTCTTTTCCGGCGGGCCGGGCGCGGCGGCGCTCGGCACGCCTCGTCACTGCCCGGACGCGGCGGTGGTCGTCATGACCGCGTCCCGGCAGGCCTCGACCGGTGGGCGGCCGGTCAGAGGCACATGTGCGCCGGCCCCGGCGCTTCCTCGCCCCTCCGGCATCGTGCGGCACGTGCCCGACCTAGTCGGCGCGGTGCTGTTGACCAGCGCGGTAGCGGCTGGCGTGCTGGTCAAATCGAGGGGTTGCGCCTGGGGTCGGTATACGTCGCGTCCGCCGAAGCAGGCGGACGCATTCGCGGTGCCGCGCGCGGGGTCGCCCACGACCTTGCGCCGGCGCCGCGCGAACGCGGCCGGCCTGCCGGCGGAGGCGGCGACCCCGGTCGCCGAACCCCGCCGGCGAGCCTCCGCGCTCGCCGCCACCGGCACGGAGGCGGTGCGGGGTGGGGAGATCGGCGTGACGGGCGCCACGGTACTGATCGACCGGCCGTTTCTGAGGCCGGCGCCCAGGCACGCCTCCGTGCGGGTGGCCGCTTCACCGGCCGCCGTCTTGCTCGCCGCCACGGCGCTGGTGCGGGTCGCCGTGGCTTCGGGCCGTGAGACCGAACCTCGATCTCAACGCGCGGCGGATGAGGGGCCGGCGATCAGCCGCCGGCTCCTCGCCCGGTCGCGCGCCGAGCGAGTACGGAACGCCGGCCGGCGGCCGGCCCGCCACCGAGTTTCCCGGCATGTCCCCTTACAGGGTCATCGACCCGCGACCGACAGGAGCGATCATGCTCACCGATGAACTGCGCAGGCAGCCGCACGAAGTGCACGCCCGGGGCGTACGGCCCGGCGCGCCGCCGCCGTCCTGGGGCGAGGACCAGGACGACGTTCCGTCACCGGCGGAACCGGCGCGCAGCGTGCACCGGCTGCGCCGCATCCGGCAGGTGTCCGTCCAGGCCATCACCGAGATCGACCAGGCACTGCGGCACCGCGCCCAGTGACCTTCCCGCCTTCCCCTCGCAGGAGGAACCCCATGCGCACCGTCCTCGCCCCCGGACCCGCACGTCGCGGGGGGGTGCAGTGAGCCGCGGCAGGGTCGGGGTGATCGTGGCGCCCGCGAACCCCTCCGCGGAGCCCGAGCTGACCCGCCTGCTCGGGTCGCGTGCCGACATGCACGTCACCCGCTTCCCCGTCAAGCATCCGATCCCAGCGGCCCGGCACCCGCTTTCCGCGGGGCGCCCGGGGCCCGCCCTGGCCGAGCGGCTGGAGGGCTACAACAAGGCCCTGCCCGCCATGGTGCACGCCTTCGACGGCCTGCCACTGAGCGCGATGGTCATGGCCTGCAGCGAGCCGCGCTACCTGCTCGACCCCGGCCAGGACCGCGAGCAGTGCGCCGAGCTGACGGACAGGACGGGAGTGCCGTTCGCCTCCGCCACGCTGGCGACGCGGGAGGCGATGGAGCACATCATGGTGAACGACATCGTCCTGGTCTCGCCGTACCAGCCATGGCTGACGGAGCTGGCCGAGCGGTTCTGGAAGACGGCCGGGCTCACCGTCACCCAGGTGGTGCAGGTCCGCGCGGCGGGTGGCTACTCGCCGTACACCGTGACACCGGCCGAGCTGATCAGGCAGGTCGAGCTGGCGGACCTGCCGGGCGACGCCGCGCTGCTGTTCACCGGCTCGGGAACGGCCACGCTGCCCGTGCTGGGGCCGCTCAGCACCGGCAACGACCGCGTCCTGCTGACCTCCAACCTCTGCACGGCCTGGTGGGCGTTGTCGCGGGCCATCGGCCGGCCGGTGACGCTCAGCCGCGTGCCCTACCGCCGCCACATGGCCGCCTCGAACGGGGCGCGCGTGGGAGGCATGGCATGAACGGCGTCATCGTGGTCGGCGCGGGCCCCGCGGGGCTGACCGCGGCCCTCTCGCTGGCCCGGGCGGGCATCCCGGTAACCGTGCTGGAGGGCGAGAACGAGCTCAGCAGGCAGCCGCGGGCGTGCACCTTTCATCCGGCCACGCTCGACCTGCTCGACGACCTCGGCGTGGCCTCCCGGCTGGTCGCCGAGGGCCGCGTCGTCGACCGCGTGCAGTGGCGCGACCGATCCGGGATCGTGCTGGCCGAGATGGGCATGAACCGGCTGGACGGCCTGACCAAGCACCCGTTCAGGATTCACGCCGACCAGGCTTCACTGACCCGGTTGCTGCTCTCCACCCTCAGCGTCTACCCGGACGTGGACGTGAGGTTCGGCACCCACGTGGACGGTGTGGCGGAGGGCGGAACAGGGATCCGGGTCCGCGTCGGCCACACCTGGACGCGGGCCCGGTACATGATCGCCGCCGACGGCGCGCACAGCACGGTGCGGAGCTCGCTGGGGCTGCCGTTCCCCAGGTCCACGTATCCGACGCAGGCGCTGCGGGTGTTCAGCGACTCGCCGCTCGACCGGCTGCTGCCGAGCCTGGCGCCGCTGACGTACGTACGCGATGTGCAGCAGTCGTGCACCCTGCTCGGGCTGCCCGACCACTGGCGGATCATCTTCAAGATCCCCTGCGACACGCACGAGCCGCTGTCGCCGGCCAACCTGACCCTGCTGATCCGGCGGGCGCTGCCGGGCGCGAGCGAGCCCATCCGTGTGACGGGCGCCGACCGGTTCGCCCTGTCGCGAGGGGTGCTGACCTCGTACCGGTGCGGGCGGGTGTTGTTCGTGGGCGACGCCGCGCACCTGACCTCGACGGTCGGCGGGCTCAACATGAACGCGGGCATCCACGACGCCGTCGAGCTCGGCCAGGTGATCGCGGCCGTGATCGGCGGCTTCGCCCAGCCCGCCGCGCTGGAGGCGTGGGCGTGGCGGCGGCGCTCGGTGCTGCTGCAGCGGGTGGTCCCCCGCGGACAGACCCGGCCGGCGGGCGTGCGGGAACACGACAGCGCCCGGCTGGCGGCCGCCATGGCGGGGCTGCGGGCCATCGCCGGCGACCCGGAGGCGACGCGCGCCTACCTGGCGCAGGCCTCGCTGCTGGACACGGTCCCCAACTCCGCCGGGAGGACATGAGCGTGCCCCTCTGACCTCGTGCTCCCGCGTACCGACCGAGGAGGTGTGACACCGGATGTGGCGAACCCTGTCAGACGACGCGCGCCAGGCCGTTCGCGACCTGTGCGACAAGCACGGAGCCCGTCTCTACGACTACTGCCGCACCGAGCTCGCCGCGGGCGACGCCGAGCAGGCGGTCGCGGGCGCGGCGCTGACGGCGCACCTGTACGCGGACCGCGTGGGGGATCCCGGCCTGCGCCGCCCCTGGTTGTACGCGGTGGCCCGCGCGCACCGCGCCGTGGTCGCCAAGCCGGCCAGCATCGGCTCGTGGTCGCGTCCCGGCCGCATGTCCGAGCTGCTGCCCGAGGCGCTGCTGTCCCTGGAACGGCCGCAGCGCGAGCTGCTCGACCTGTCCGTACGGCACGGCCTGTCGGACACCGAGCTGGCCGTGCTCTTCGAGATGGGCCGGACCGAGGTGCGCGCCACCGTGACCGAGGCCGCGGCCGGCCTGGAGGAGTGGTTCGCCGCGATCATCGCCGCGCGGGCCCCCGACGGTTGCCCCGATCTGACGGCACGGGTGGGGGACTGGGTCAGCGCGCCCGGCCGCCGCGCCAGGGCCAGGATCGGCCGCCACATCCACTCCTGTGCGACCTGCCGGGCCGCGCCCAGGACCGTGACGGCGGCGGCGCTGCTGCGCCGCCTGCCGATCGCGGCACTGCCCGGCACACTTCCCAGCCGGCTGGCGTCGGCGCAGCCACTGCCCGGCGAGGGGCCTATCTGGCGGGCGGACGGCTTTCCTGTGCAGGCCCGCACACTGGTGGAGTCGGGCTCCGCGCCGCCTCCGCCGGTCGCCGACGCCACGCCATCCGTCCCGGTCGCCGACCCCACGACGGCGACCTCGGGAAAGCCCTGGTCGGCGGCGGGCGCGGCCGCCGCCGACCAGGAGCCTCCCCCTGCTCCCGCCGTGCGCGGGCGGCACCCGTTCACGCCGCCGAGCCGCACGCGGGCCTTCCGCGGCGGCGCGGACAACGACAAGCTCGTCTACAGCACCGTCATCAAGGGCGACGGCAACGGATCGTCGCACGGCGACGGCGCGATCGTCAGGTACGGTGGGATCCCCCTGAACGGCGCCGTGCACGGCCCCCTGAACGGCCACACGAACGGCCGCACGAACGGACACGTGAACGGCTCCCCGGACGGTCACGTCAACGGTCGCGTGAACGGCTTCGGTGGCGGACCTGGCGGGGACGGCGCCCAGGAGTTCTGGCGGAACCGGCCTGAGGACGACGACGACCCCGATGCGGGCGCGCCGGTCAAGACCGTGGTCAGGCTCGCGCTGCTCCTCGGCGTGGGCCTGCTGACGGCGGGGCTGGTCTGGGCTCTCATGAACGCGGGCGGGCAGCAGGCGGTGATCACCAAGGCCGCCGCGCAGTCGGACATACGGCTCGCGGAGCCCGGCGACCCCGCCGCAGGGACCGAGGGGCCTTGGGCTCCCGGCGGAGCCCAAGGCCGGTCGGGCGGCTAGTACTCCAGTGACACTTGGCGATCTTGAAGGATCGGGTCACATGGCGACGGCCACCGCGTGATCATTCGGAGTTTGTGAAGACAACCAAAGATCGTGCGGTGGCCGCGAGCCACAGCGTAGACCCTGA